>JBJOFA010000084.1:0-7708 GCA_046049015.1 Actinomycetota bacterium
TGTACGACGTGCTTTTGCATGACGCCCCCATGGAAGATTGCATTGAGCCAGCCAGTATGCGGAATCTTTTCGTAGCTCCAGCGAACCTAGAACTAGCCGGTGCGGAGATCGAATTGGTACCCCTGATGTCACGTGAAGGGCGCCTGAAGCGGGCCATTGAATCCGTTATTGATGATTACGACTTTGTCCTCATTGACTGCCCACCGTCCCTAGGCCTCCTGACAGTTAACGCTTTAGTGGCTGCCGTTGAGGTTTTGGTGCCTATTCAATGTGAGTACTACGCCCTTGAGGGACTGGGACAACTTCTACGAAATGTGGAGTTAGTCAAGAGAAATCTCAATCCTGATCTTGAAGTCAGCACCATTGTCTGTGTGATGTACGACAGCAAAACCAAGTTGTCCAATGACGTGGTCGATCAAGTGCGCGAACATTTTGGTGACAAGGTGTGCAAAACACTGGTCCCCCGCAATGTCCGTCTTTCAGAGGCCCCTAGTCACCATCAACCCATCAATGTTTACGACCCATCATCCAAGGGATCAATCGCCTACAAAAATGTAGCCAAGGAGGTGGCCGGTGGCACGCCGCCCAGGACTAGGTAAAGGACTGGACTCGCTGATCCCCGGAGGGATATCTGACGCACCAGCTAAGACAACGAACGGAAAACCGAGTGGTCCGACGTTGGTCGAAATTCCCATTGGGGATCTGGTCCCTAACCCCCATCAACCCCGAGCTCATTTTGATGAGGAGTCGCTGAATGATCTTTCGGCGTCAATTCGCGAGATTGGTGTTCTGCAACCGCTGTTGGTTCGTCAACTAGACAACGGTGGCTACGAGTTGATCGCTGGTGAACGACGTTGGCGGGCGGCTCAACGAGCAGGGTTGCTCACCGTGCCCGCGGTGGTGAAAACATCTGACGACCTGTCCTCAATGGAGCAGGCGTTGGTGGAGAACCTTCACCGTCAGGATCTGGCCCCGCTGGAAGAGGCCTCAGCATTTCAGCAACTCATTGATGACTTTGGTTTGACTCATGATGACGTAGCCAAACGGGTTGGCAAGAGTCGCAGCTCGGTGACCAACGCTTTGCGTCTACTTGGTTTACCTCCGACCATTCATGCCTTCTTGGCTGATGGACGATTGTCAGCAGGGCACGCTAAAGCCCTTTTAGGAACTCCCGATCGAGCCTTTCAGGAAAGCATTGCCAAAAGAGCAGTAGCTGAAGGATGGTCAGTGCGAGCGGTAGAAGAAGCTGTGCGCGATCGCGGTCAGCAAGTTTCGTCTGCTCACAGCGGTAGCAGCTCGACGGAAGCGAAGCCCAGTAACGCTGGGTCAGGGGTAACCAAACTGCGCCCGGCGGGGCTCTTGGAATTAGAGAACCACATCTCCGATTATTTGTCGACCCGAGTAGCGGTCAAAATGGCCAACAAAAAAGGAACGGTCACCATTGAGTTTGCTGACCTCGAGGATCTTGAGCGGCTCTATTACCTCATGCTGGGTGTGAATCAGACCGAAGAATGAGTTACGTCTGAACGTCAACGGACCTTCAACAACTACTTGAGACGGGGCTATCACCGTCAACCATCGCTCAAGACTTCCACACAGTTTGGGGACAAACCTGTGGATAACTTTGGAAAAGTCTTCCAAAACTTCGTTGTTGGAGATTCGCGTCAAGAACGACGGTCAGGAAGCCCAGGCGATGAGGGCCAAGAAGATGGCCTCTGCAATGCGTTGACTCCGAGGCAAGAGAGAGTCAACTGGTCCCAAACTAAGCAAAACAGCCGGCATCTTGGTTTCTCGGAGAATGGGGAGGCGCATACCTTCCACTCGCAATCCAGGAATGATGTCGCGTAGGTGACGTTCAATCAAGACCGCAAGATCGAAGCCGACATAGACGTCCGCACCAAAAAGATTGGCTTTTTGCCATTGTGCCGCTGGATCGGTTTCGGACATATCAATCAGCATGGCGCCATGTTCTCGGAGAGCGGAACTGAGTGACTCATGAAGTTGGTTCAGATCGCCGAAGTGACCAACCACCACTCGACGGCCATCTAAGGGCTGCCTGGTCCGGGCTTCCTCTGCGTCACGAACGGCTGCGATGCCAGGACCGTCGCCCGTCATCCGCGACAGCATCTTCAACATGCTGACAGTTGAGGCGTGGCATACACCGTCGGTATCTAGACCTGCATTCAATTGGAAGTTGGACAAAGCTCGCGCCGCCAATGGTCCGAAAATGCCGTCGACGCGACCGCAGTCAAAACCAAGGCGGGAAAGAATGCGTTGAAGTTCAGCGACGTCATCACCGCGCATGTTGGGGGAGCGAAGCACGAGGGCTCGATCACCCAGCGACCAAGACGATTCCAAGAGTGCCGCCCAACACACGTCATCACAGATACCAGTTACTGAAAGGCCGCGATCTTTTTGAAATTCGCGCACCGCCTGGGCTGTGAGTTCGCAATACGTCAGCGACTCTGCAACTCCAGGAGACACTTGATGCGAAAGGAATCCGGCGTCACGAAGGCGACGCCGAAGCTCAGCAACTTCTTGCCCCGTATCACCGGGCGAGAGTTGCATCAGACGAGGAATTCCTCCAACTCCTGCAGGAGCTGTCCTTTACCCTTGGCACCCACCATGCGCTTCACCATCTCTCCATCTTTAAAGACGAGCAGAGTAGGGATACTCATGACCCCGTAACGCTGCGCGATATCGCCATGGTCGTCCACATTCAACTTGGCGATGGTCACCTGCCCCGCTTTTTCATGAGCAATCTCACCCAAGATAGGAGCAATCATTTTGCACGGGCCACACCATTCAGCCCAGAAATCAACCACGATCGGAACACTGGCGGAGTTCACCGTTTCATCGAAAGTTCCAGACGTCAGAGTCACAATTCCATCAGCCATGATGATCCTTTGATAGGTCCGCCAATGGGCGGGGTCTAGGTGATGTCATGCTACCGCGCTAAATCAGTGCTGTGCTTCCAACCAACGTTCGGCATCAATAGCGGCCATACACCCTGAACCAGCCGCCGTGATGGCCTGCCGGTAGACATGATCTTTCACATCCCCGCAGGCAAAGACACCAGGAATGTTTGTATACGTGCTGTCAGGGCGCGTGATCAGATAGCCGGAATCTTCCATGTCCAAAACACCTTTGAACACATCGGTATTTGGCCGATGGCCGATTGCGATAAAGAGCCCGGAAACATTCATCGTGCTTGACTCGCCAGTGACGGTATCGGTCAACACAATGGACTCCAGTTGGTTCTCACCCACCAGATCGGTCACAACGGCGTTCCAACGCATTTCGATTTTCGGGTTATTGAGGGCTCGGTCTTGCATGATTTTGCTGGCCCGAAATGAATCTCGACGATGGATGATGGTGACTTTGGAGGCGAACTTAGTGAGGAAAGTCGCTTCTTCAATGGCCGAGTCCCCGCCGCCGACGACAGCGATTTCTTTATCTCTGAAGAAGAAACCATCACAGGTGGCACAGGTGGATAGCCCGTGGCCGATGAGGCGCTCCTCGGCCTGCAGTCCCAGCATGAGACTTTGAGCCCCCGAAGACACGATCACCGCATCAGCGGTGTACACCTCATCGCGAACATGCACCTTTAGGGGCCGTTCACCGAATTCAACTTTGGTGGCCTTAGCGGTGAGAAATGTGGCCCCAAAGCGTGTGGCCTGTTCTTTAAAACGCATCATCAATTCCGGACCCATAATTCCCTCAGGAAATCCGGGAAAGTTTTCAACCTCAGTAGTCAGCATCAATTGTCCACCGGGTTGATCGCTGGTGCTGCTGGGTTCACCTTCAATGACCAAAGGAGCCAGATTGGCCCGGGCGGTGTAGATCGCCGCAGTTAAACCCGCTGGTCCTGATCCGATGATGATGATTTGGTGATGTGTGGGCATTAGACCCCGTCCTTACTTTGGCGTTTGATCATGCACACTGTGCCGATGAGGCAGAGCAATCCGCCGAGAACGAAATACGAAACCCACACCGCAGTGTCGTGATCTAGGGGCCATTCAATGAAGTTGATCAGCGCCCTGGAAACACCAACGAGCAGTAATACCAAAGCCATAACTCCCAGGAAGGCGCTCAAGAGGCCAAAAACCAAACCGCGGGCGATGAGAATAATTGGCTTCGTGGTTCGGGCGCGCACCTTGTCGATGGAGTCGACGATTTTGTCAGTGACGTCAGCGGCCCAATTTGGATCGGTCAATGGATTGCCAGCCATGGGGGCAGGTTATCCAGTGTTCGCCATTCTCGTGAATGCTGGAGTCGTGAAGGGTTGGACCCTATGACTAAGGATTTAAACGAGCCAGCAGACGACAATCGTCCTGGGCGTACACGATCAGACCAATGGCTGTCATGGTGGTACCTGTTGATACTTGGTAAATCTCGGCGGGGACACCTTTGAATCGGGCCCGACGAGTGATTAACCGGTGATCACTCGCGGTGACACACTTCTCTGGCGAGTTCTCCTGAGCAGATTCTTGAGCTAACTCTTCAATTGGCCAAGACGCTGACAGTTGTTCAAGTTCCTCGATTGATTGGATGTCGAAAATTTCATTGCTGCCATCGGCAGTGTTGAGTTCGCCATCATTCGAAGGTTCATCCATGCTGTACGCATTCAGTCCGGAGTCGTCGACCGCCGAATCTGATTTTTGCGTGAGTTGGGAATCCTGATTATCTAGGGCTGCAGATTCTTCAGGGGTAATGGCCAGGGCCATATCGGGAGAGGCCGACATCACATCTGCTGTGTCATCACCATTGCCGAATTGAGCAATAACCAAGCCAGACAAAACCAGGAAGGATGCAGCTGCTGCGACCAGGCCCGCGGACCGGGATGTGCGTCGCATCCGCTGGCGGCGGTGGGCGGTCAATGCCCGAGTGATCGGTGTCTCAGACTCTGGAGAGCCGAAGGCCAACATGGTTTGTCGATGGCGGCTGAATTGGGATGCCCGGGCCTGAACAGAGACTTGGAGGGTTTCCGGCACCTCGTTGACCGTGATCTCTCCGTCCACTAGGCGACTCGCCAGATAGTCAATTTCGCTCACAGGGTCGCCGTTAACGGACCAATCGTTCAATTTGTCGGGGTTCAAGGGATCGTTCATGATTTTGTCGACTCGGGGCCATAGGTATGACGTTGGGTGGTTGGTGGTGAGTTCCCGACAATGTCGGCGAGCCGGGAACGTCCTCGGGCAATCCGGGAGCGGACGGTTCCGCCAGGGATACCCAGCACCCGCCCAATCTCTTCGTAGTCAAGGTCGGCGACATCACGCAGAATCAAAGCCAGCCGAAACTCCTCAGGGATCTGACTCAGTGCGGCATTCAGGTAATCGGCGGTATCGATGGCGGCCATCTCACGTTCCGGAGACGAATCCACCATGGTGAGGAAATGTTCTCCACTTGAAGGAACTGGTCGTCGTTGGCGACGACGCAGTTCGTCTATGGCCGCATTGGTGGCGATGCGGTAGATCCAAGTTGAAATTGCGGAACGGCCATCGAAAGTGTCGATCCGACGAGCGATTGAGATCAGGGCGTTCTGTGTGGCATCTTCAGTGTCAGCTTCGTTATTCAAAATTCGCCAGCACACGGCACGAATGGTCGCGTAGTGCTCGCGTAAAAGTTCATTTAGTTCTTGGGGCTGCATGCGAGATCACGCGGAGGGAGCGGTTGGGGCATTGATTGCAATATACGCGCCACCGTAAGAGTTACGGCGCCGGGGATATACGAACTTCGCTGATGGATCCTCGGTACGGGTTACGGTCACTGCAAAAAGTACTGCGACCAATTTCGGTGAAATAGATCAGCACAAATTGCGATGGATTGGTGAAGGTTGTGACGATTTTTGCGCCACTATCGGCGCTGCCTTCCCAGATCGGAGTGCCCCACTGTGAAGCGGTCGTTGCATTTTCAGCAGCTGCGTAGATTTTGGCTCTCCAGCCGCGACTGGCCATATCAACTTCTAATTGCGCCATAGTCAGCGCATTTAATTGCAAGACGATTCCAACACCGGACTTACTGCCGAAGGTTGTCGATTGGTAACAGGTGGTGGACCACCAGGTATCTGGTTGGCCGTCGGTGACGTTAAGAACGGTGTCCTCATTCTCAGTTTTGTCGTCACCTTCAGGGTCGAATGATTTGATGCCGGTGATCTCAACTGGTCCGGTGTACACGGGAGTCTCAGTGAGGCCATCTTGACCGTCTTGGCCAACGGGCGGTGCGACAACCGCCGGTGTGGCATCGTTCGTGGTCAGTTGGGTGATGACAACGCCGCCAATAATGAGCGCCATGAGTGCACCTGCGAGCACCACCGGGTTACGAAGCCAAGAACTAAAACTTGTTTGCTGTACCTCGGTACGAGTTGTTGAGCGTGAAGCAGTCCTAGGACGAGGGCTTGTTGGTCGACTGGAGGAAGTTTGGGGCGTGCTGGTCGGAGTTCGTTCGGGAGTGGATGCAGGAAGTCGGGTGGTCGCTGACGGAGTGTGATTCTTTGGTCGGATGACTTTGCCGGTGTTGGGGGTGCGATCCTGCGTTGGACGAGTGGCGACATGTGGTGTGGAGGGGCCCCGTTTATCAGCTGCTTCTTTGAGGGCAAGTCGGGCTTGGGCACATGAGGGGAAACGATTCCGCGGTTCACGAGCCATCATTTTGTGAATGACCGCGGAAATGCCCGGATCTACATCGGGTCGATGTGAGGTAATGAGGGGAGCCTCTTTTTGCAGACGAGCCAAAGCGGTTTCGGTGTCGTTGGAGCCAACGAAAGGGACTTTGCCCACCAGACATTCGTAAAGGACGATGCCAAGGGAGTACAAGTCGGCGCGATCATCAAGGACATCGCCGCGAACTTGTTCAGGCGATAAGTACTTGGCAGTACCCATCATCACGTTTTCGCTGGTGAGGTCATCGCCTTCCCCGAGGACTTTGGCAATACCAAAGTCGGTCAACATCACCCGGCCGTCTTTCATGAGCAACACGTTCCCGGGTTTTACGTCGCGGTGGATAATTCCGTGCTTGTGGGCGGCCTCGAGGGCGGCACAAACACTGGTTCCAATATGTACGACTAGGTTGGTGGCCAGTCGGCCGTTGGTATCAAGAAGTTCGCGTAGTGACTTTCCGTCAACGAACTCCATGATCACGGCCTGGCGGCCATCATCCTCAATGGCATCATGAACAGTGACAATGTTGTAGTGGTTGAGGTTGGCCGCGGCAATGGCCTCACGGCGGAAGCGTTCAGCAAGAGTGGCATCCGCGGTCAAATGCGGTTTGAGTATCTTTACGGCGACGGTTCGTGAGAGCTGCAAATCTGTGGCGCGCCAGACTTCGGCCATTCCGCCATGGGCCCGATGTTCGTCGAGTCGGTAACGACCAGCGATAACAGTTTCGGCTTGAGGCTCAGAGCGTTTGTCAGAGGAGGGCATGTTCGCCCATTGACGCTAGTTGTTGACTCGGGTCAGAGCGGGGAATGTCGCTGGTCAGCCGATATTTCCTCATGAACATAAAGACGAGTTCAGTTTTGGAAAAAGGCCACACCAATTGTTCCGCGTCCGGCATGAGCCCCGACTACTGGCCCAATCTGACCAACCATGATCTCTCCGGGATAGACCGCCCGCAGTTGGTCAACGAAGGCGTCCACATCAGGACACGCGGCGTGAAGAACCGACAATTGGCTAACTCCTTCACCCGTATTCATGGATTCTCGAACTTT
>JBJOFA010000085.1:0-6005 GCA_046049015.1 Actinomycetota bacterium
GCCCATAATCCTGCTGGTGCTGATGTGTGTGCCTCGGTTTTTTTCGAGGATTTTGATCCGGCGGGCCAAAGAATTCTGGTTTTAGGTTGTTTGCGAGGTCGCGACTTGGACGACATGCTGAGCGCGATACGAGCCGAGGACTTCGACAGAGTTTTGTGTTGTACCGCCCCTTCGCCCCGAGGGGTCCCCGCCAGTGATCTTGCCCAGGCAGCCCGTCGTCAGGGTTGTGAAGGTGTTGCTGAATATTCCCTGGTCGAAAAAGCGATAGAGGCAGCATTGGGACTGGCTGGCCCAGATGATGCGATTCTGGTTGCGGGATCCTTATACGTGGTGGGGGCTGTTCGGTCGCACCTGCGTTCTGTCCTGCCCTAGCGGTAGGGTTGCACTCCATGTCTGATCGAACTCTCGTCCTTTTGAAGCCCGACGCCGTTGAACGAGGGCTCATCGGCACCATCCTCTCCCGATTTGAGGCCAAAGGCCTCAAGATTGTGGCTCTTGAACTGCGCACTCTCGACCGAGAGACCTTGGCCCGCCACTATGAAGAGCACGTGGGAAAGGGTTTCTACGGCGAGTTGGTGGAATTCATGTCCCGTGGACCGGTAGCGGCCTTAGTCGTCGAGGGTCCTGAAAACACCTGGGAAGTTGTCCGTTCGATGATGGGCGTCACTAACCCACGCACGGCAGCTCCAGGCACTATCCGAGGTGATTTAGGGCTACTTTTCACCGAGAACCTGGTTCATGGGAGCGATTCGCTGGCCTCGGCCGAGCGTGAAATCGGGATTTTCTTCCCTGCTTTGTAATCTTTCCGTATCGTGCCCGCCAACGGTGGGAACCATTTTTGTAGGAGGCTCTGGCCATGGCCCGCAATAATCCGCTGGCCCTCGGGCGAGACCTAGCAATTGATTTAGGTACAGCAAATACCTTGATCTACGTCCGCGGACTTGGGGTCGTGCTGAATGAGCCCTCCGTGGTCGCTGTTGACGTATCGGATGGCCGTCCCGTAGCGGTTGGCAGTGAAGCCAAAAGAATGATGGGACGTACACCGGGGCATATCCAAGTTGTTCGACCTCTGAAAGACGGCGTCATTGCTGACTTCGATGTCTGCGAAAAAATGTTGCGACACTTCATTCAGCAGATTCACAGCAGCCGCTGGAGTAAGCCCCGCATGGTGATCTGTGTTCCATCGGGTATCACTGGAGTTGAACAGCGCGCCGTTCAAGATGCCGCTGAATACGCCGGCGCTCGCCGGCCGGTACACATCATTGAAGAACCAATGGCGGCCGCGATTGGCGCGGATCTACCAGTGCACGAACCCAGTGGAAACATGATTGTGGATATCGGGGGAGGCACAACGGAAGTTGCGGTTATCTCTCTTGGCGGCATCGTGACTGCCCAGTCCCTACGAGTGGCCGGCGACGAACTCGATGAAGCAGTTGTTTCATATTTGAAAAAGGAATTCTCCTTAGCAGTCGGCGAAAGAACTGCCGAGGAAATCAAAATCCAAATGGGCTCAGCGTGGCCTTTTGAACAAGAAATGACCGCTGAAATCCGAGGTAGGGATCTGATCAGCGGTCTTCCTCGGACAATTACTCTTTCCACTGATCACGTGCGCGAGGCAATCGCTGAACCGGTAGCGGCCATTGTTGATGCAGTACGGGCCACTCTTGATAAGACGCCTCCTGAATTAGCCGCTGACATCATGCATGAGGGAATCACTATCACTGGAGGGGGAGCGCTTCTTGCCGGTATCGACCGACGATTGGCCCATGAAACAGGAATGCCGATCAACATTGCAGCTGATCCCCTGTTTTCAGTAGTCATCGGTTCGGGGCGAGCTCTTGAAAACATTGAGATGATGCGCGGATTGCTCTCGCAGAGCGATGAATTGAGCTGAGGGTTTATCTATGCCGGCTTACTCGGTGAGCCGACGTCGGACCATCGCAATTCTGGCGCTGACGTCGTTGCTCCTCATCACTTTGGATGTTCAAAATAATTTCATTGCCAATGGGGCTCGACGATTCTTCGCCTTCATTTTTGAGCCAATTCAGGATTCGGCTCGCGTCTTTACTCGACCATTAGAAAACGCATGGCGCAGTTTTACCAACTATGACGAATTGGAAGCTGAAAACAAGATTCTTCAAGACCGCCTCGACCAGCAAGAGGGAGCTTTTATCGCTGCTCTGGCCGTGGTGCGAGATGCACAGGAGTTGTTGGCTCTCAACGGTATTGACAACTTGGCCAATATTTCTTCGATTACCGCACAAGTCGTTGGTGGTACGCCGTCAAACTTCTCTCAGATCGTTGAGATCAACCAGGGTTCTGATCGGGGATTGCGGGTGGGTATGCCCGTTGTCAACGCCGCTGGTCTAGTGGGAAAGGTGACCGAAGTCTTTCCCAGACGAGCGTTGGTAATGCTGGCAACCGATGTTCGTTATGCGATTCCTGTCCAAGTGGTGAATGTTCCTGAAACCGAAACCCCTGCAACGACAACAACTACGACCACAACTACGACCACCACCTCCACAACTACCACGAGCACGTTGGCTCCCTCGTCAACGACAACTGGTGCACCGGGAGTAACCACAGTTCCGGGTGCGGTCGCCACGATTCCAACGATTGTTCCGACCATACCTCCGACCATTCAGGCACCGATAGAAGTTTCGCCAGGAACGACGACGGTGGCGCCTGAATTCGATATCGATGACCTGCCAATCTCTGAGACGGGAGCATTTCGAGGTCGCGGCGTGGATCAATCTCCCGTTGTTGAATTCATTGACCAAAACTCACGTTTCGGCGATGTCAAGGTCGGGGCTTTGGTGATTACCTCAGGGGGAGCCCAAAGCCTTGCGCCCCGTGGCATTGTTATTGGTCGAGTCATCAAAATTACCGAGCGAGCCGGTGACGCAGGAACTGTTCTTGAGGTTCGTATGACTGCACGGCTCTCGATCCTGAATTTTGTGAGAGTTCTGTTGTATCAACCAGTTGCGGCGAACTGACGATGTTGGAATTGCTCAACCGACCCGTACTGCGATTGGTATTGCTTGCGATCGTGGCGTTGCCTATCCAGACCACACTTCTTGCTGATGTAAAATTTTTTGGAGTCGCTGCTCAGTTGATGCTTTGTTTTTCAGTTGCAGCCGGTGTTGTTGGCGGCTCGGACAGCGGCGCCATTGCTGGATTTATATTTGGTTTGTTCTTTGACCTGGTGCTTTCATCACCTCTTGGCTTATTGGCCTTGCTCTACGGTGCTGCAGGATTCGTTGCTGGCTACGCCCATTCACGTGCTGTCGCCAACCCAAGATGGCTGAACGCAGTTGTCATTGGAGGAGTGAGCATCTTGGCAACTTTTGCGCAGCCCATTTTGGCGAACTGGGCTGGAATTGAAGGCTGGATCAATACTCGTTTGCTGCGAGTCGTAATCATCGTGGGTGGACTCAATGCCTTGATGAGTCTTTTCATTGTTCCCCTCATACGTTGGGGTTTGGTTATTAAACGTCAAGAGCGAATGGCTGGACTGGGCGATGCCTTTATCCAGCGGTGAACCGGACCCAAGATTGCCCATTGACCAATGCTGGAGCGCCCCTTGACAGCCGTTTTCATGTCTTTTATGCGAGGCTTAGCAAATGGATTCCGATAAGCGCTCAGCCCGGTTTGCGGCGCTCGGTTTGGTTGTTTCGGTGCTCATGGGAGCCCTCGGGCTTCGCCTGTGGTTCCTTCAGGCCGTTGATGCTCCAGCTTTAGAATTGCGCGTCCAGGCGAATAAGACCCGCACCGTGAAGTTGCTTCCCGAGAGGGGTCGAATCTTTGACCGCGAAGGTCGAATTCTGGCCGATAATGAGCGGCTCCTGACTGTCACTTTGGATTGGGAGGTCATGCGTCGTGACGCTGATCGACTTGAATTATTCGATCGACTGGCGCCGATTCTTGAAGTGTTGCCCAGTGAACTTGAAAAACGTTACAGCAGTGGAAAATACAGTCCGCTTCTCCCTATGCCGGCTAAGGAAGGAGTGAGCGAGGAAACAGCGATATACCTCATTCAACGGGTCGAGGATTTTCCTGGCATCGATGTGTCTGAAGCATGGAGACGGGAGTACCCCTACGCACCAACGGCGGCACATGTCGTTGGTTATCTGGGGGCCATCACTGGGAATGACGCGCCACTTTATTTAGAACAGGGTTATGACTTAAATGAACGCGTCGGACAATTCGGCGTTGAAAAAGTGTATGAGACTTATCTTCGCGGCACACCGGGCTTTGTGAAGTACGAAGTCGACTCTCGAGGGACAATCCTCGATGTCATTGAGCGACGCGAGCCGATCCCGGGTAATGATTTGCAATTGGCAATAGATATGGATTTCCAGCAGTTCGCAGAACAGGCTTTGGAAACTCAACTTCGTCTTCGACGTTACGCCGAGACCTGTCAGACGCGAGTGCCGGTCATTGTCGATGGTAAGGAAGTTCGCGATACCGAGGGTCGAAGGGTGACGCAATCCGCCAAACCATTCGTGACTTTTATTGATGAAAATGGAGAGGAGGTAACACGAGAAATTCCTGATTGCGCCACCTATAAATCTCCGGCCGGTTCGGTGGTCATGATGGACTATTCCACCGGGCAAGTCTTGGCCCTGGCTAGTTATCCAACTTTTGACAATCGCTGGTTTAACGCCTCAATTTCGGGTGACAAGTTCGCGGAAATTTTCCCGCGCACTGATGATCCTGATCAGTCAATTCTGGTCAACCGGGCCATTCAAGGGCAGTACAACTTGGGATCAAGTTTCAAACCCTTTGTGGCCTATGCGGCTCTGAATACCGGTCAACTATCGAGTCCCGAAGGTTCTGGGGCGGATTATCGCTACGAGGATCGCGGCGTGTACGAGGACTCCACATTCGCTGCGGCAAGGAATCAGGCTGGTGACAACAATCTGATAGTTATTGGCGATCAATCCTTTACGACGGAGGAGTATTGCCGCCTGAACCGGTGTTTTTATCGCAATGCTTTGTGTGCAGGTACGGGAAAGCCCTGTGTTTATGGTTCGGTGAATGTGGAGGATGCGCTATCGGTCTCCAGTGATACCTTTTTCTACAAAATCGGCGATGAAATTTTCCGTCAACGAAATGGTCTACCGATTCTTCAAGAAGAGGTCCGAAAATTTGGCTTTGGTAGTCGAACCGGAATAGATCTTCCCTTTGAAACGGCTGGGAGAGTCCCCGACAGTGAGAGCAAGCGTCAACTCGTGGCCGATGGTGCGCTTGTTGAAGGGGAGTCGCCGGACTATCTCGTTGGTGACAACGTTCAGCTCTCCATCGGCCAGGGTCTTTTGGCTGCATCTCCTATACAACTTGCTGTGGCTTATGGAGCCCTGGGCAACGGTGGGGACGTCAATCGGCCGCTAATCGCCTTAGCGCTGTTGGAACCGGGGACTCCGAACTCGACCGAAATCGGAAAGGCAGACCTCACCCGCTCGAAAGTGTTTTTGGATCTGGGCATCAAGACGACCATTGGAAGCGTGGCCATCCCGTCCGAAATTCGCGATCCCATTGTGCGGGGATTGTCACGGGTTGTGACTGGACCGGGAGTGACGTCGGACTATTACCACTCCACCACCGGGGAACGACTCTTCAAGAATTATCCCTATGAAAGATTGCCGATTGCCGGTAAGACCGGCACCGCCCAAGGTGCGGCCAGCCTTCCCTGGAACGACTCCTCGGTGTTCGCTGCATTCAGTTTGGATCCGAATCAGCCCATTGTGGTCTCGGCCTACATCGAGAAAGCTGGTTTTGGTTCGCGAGCCGCTGCCCCGGTGGTGAAGTGCATATTCTTGGCATATTTGGGGGAAGCACGGATGAGTCAGGTGTTGCCCTCTAATCCACTGGACGTGAACTCACTGTTGGCTGCCCCCGAACGGAAACTCGCCGATGGGCGTTGCCTGTCGGGAGCGAACTTCGGAGGACGGGACTAATGGGTGTTCCAGTCCTTCATCGTCGCCCAAATTCAGGTTTGGGTA
>JBJOFA010000086.1:0-6004 GCA_046049015.1 Actinomycetota bacterium
ACGGCACAACACTGACTGCTCTTCGACTCGTCATCTCTTTCTCCTTAGCGATCGCCTCCTACTTTTTCATCGAAAAACCCATTAGATTTCGTGCCAATTGGGCGCGAGGATCAAGGGGTCTTATTGCTTTATTCGTCGGAATGTCCGTCGCCGTCGTGACCTGGATAGCCATACCGATTCCCGCCACAACTAACGCCGTGAACATTCAAGCATTGTCACAAATTTCGTCAACAACGACGCCAACTTCTAATACATCGAATTCAATGACACCGAACACGATGACACCGGCTTTGGTGAAGCCAGTCTACGACCAAGAAAACATAAAGGGCGCCTACTTCTACGGTGATTCAATTGCCAGCGACTTCTGGCCGGCCGTGAACGCCGCCTTTGCAGCAAGCAACATCCCCGTTGAAACAGGGGCCTTCGGAGGAGTTGGACTCATCCCTCGGGATGACAATCTGAATCCCATCTCGTCCCTGGAGGAAAGACTCATCGAGGTCAGTCCAGAATTACTGATTGTTCAATTGTCGGTCTGGGATGCTGAACAAGATGCCGTCGAACAACTCGAAGCGCTGGAAAATTTGCAGGCCTTGGCCGAGCGCCAAGGAATTCGAGTATTCATCATTTCATTTCCAGTCATCGTTTCAGACCGCACCAACCCTGGTCAGAAATTGCTGGAGATGCGGGCTCGAGACTTCGCTTTGAACACGAAGAACTTGGTCTATATCGATCAATCCCCCGCGTTCGGGTCAAAGTTTTCCCTTGATATCGATGGGGACGGCATCCCAGAGCGAAAGAGAGATGGAGTCCACGTGTGTCCGACTGGAGCACTGGTCTATACCCAGTGGTTGATCGGCGAAATGACTCGCATGTATCCCAAGGTCACTTTCGCCACCACTGCACAATGGGCCTTTGGTGACTGGAGGCTGGATGACCGTTACGACAGCCCCGCCGGTGCCTGCGCCGCCCTGTAACGGTTGGAAACGGCCCGTCATTGAACACTGGACATTTGGCTTCGCTTGATTTCGTCTGAAAGTTGACTATTTCGGTCGTCTTTTGTATTGTTGACCCGTATAGTCATGTTTTAGTCATCATTCAAAAGGAGTGACATGCCCCTGTTTCTTACCGAAATCGCCCCCTCGACGTCAGTTGACGCCCTACTCAAGACGGTTCAATCTGCCGTTTCTAGCGCTGGAGGCGAATTCATCGAGGCCCAGGTCACCGCCGATCAGGGGCGGGTTTTCATCATCCTGGAGGCCGATTCCTCCGATGGCCTCCAAGCAGCTCTTTCCGGGGCTGGTATTCCGACCGATTCCCTCGATCCCGTTCGCCTCGTGGGCGCTGACCTCGCTGAGGTGAAGCGAACTCGACCGGCGTCCGGCTACCTGGTCGAGTGGGACATTCCCTCCGGCATCACCATGGATGCTTATTTGGCCCGAAAGAAGGAAAAGTCACCGCTATACGCCCAGGTCCCCGAAACAACGTTTCAACGGACTTACGTGCGCGAAGACATGGTCAAATGCCTCTGCTTTTATGACGCCCCCGATGAGGCGGCCGTCATTCGGGCTCGAGAAGTTGTCAGCACCCCTATCGATCGCCTGCATCGTCTCGACACTCGAGACCTGTCATGACCAACGTCTTTCCCCTCGCTCCTGCAGCCAGTGGTATCTCTCCGGCTGCTCTGACCCGGGTTGCCGAATTGGCTGGAAGTGTGGACTGCGACCCCACCGCAGATCGCCGGCCGGTCCTGCGCTCTTTGGCTGAAGAAGGAGTTCTTGATCTCGGCCTACCCGGCAGCAACGGCGGGTACGTCGATCAAACCCGAGTTCTGTCTGAATTAGCCGGCGTTTGTATGTCGACTGCATTCAGCGCTTGGGCCCACCGTATGACCGTTGAGTATCTCGCTCTCTTTGGGAACGGAAAGCTCATCGAAATTTCAGACTCCGTACGTTCGGGCTATCGACCCGGATCAACGGCTATGGCGTCAACCTTTCGCGCCGCAAGCGGACAAGCAGATCTCACTATCGATTTGGCTGACGACAACTCTGGTAATTCGACATCTGACACTTCAACATCAGAGACTTCTAACAACTTGACTGCCACTGGAACAATCGCTTGGGCCAGCAACTTGTATCCAGACGCCATCATTGTCACCGGCATGCGACACGGTTCGCAACGGCGCATCGTGGCCTTTGAGGCGTCTCGTTCGGGGGTCAGTGTCTCAGCTTCAGAAGGCTTGCTAGCTCTCGATGCATCAAAGTCCGGGAGCGTGTCCCTCAACAACGTTCCCATCGACGACGCCGACGTCCTGGACATTGACTTCAAACTTTTTGTTCAAACCGTCCGCCCGGTATTTCTGACATTCCAAACTTCTTTCTGTCTCGGATTAGCAGCTGCCTCGCTGTCATCGATTGGTGAACTCTCGGGTGTCGGTGCGGCCTTGTCGGCTCCGCTGACTGACAGGCGAACCGAACTGGCCCGTCTTTCACAACAACTTGAAGCCTTGGCCCATTGGCTTGATCATCGCAATGACGATCCGCCGGTTCACATTCTGCGTTTACGTCTTGACGCGGCTCATTTAGCGACCGCCGCCACCCAACTCGAATTGGCTATTCGTGGTGGTCAGGCCTACCAAGCAAAAAGTCCCACCGCTCGACGAGTTCGAGAAGCACTTTTCCTACCCGTTCAATCACCAACAGAGGCGCAACTCCAATGGGAACTCCAGCATTCCGTCTAGACGGCGTAACAGTTGCTCTCGGCGAACCGCCGACCGACATTTTGCGGCGCATTTCTTTAGACATCCTTCATAACGAAACCTTGGCCCTAGTCGGCAAAAGTGGTTCAGGAAAAAGCACCTTGGTGAAGGCCCTTTCGGGCCTCCTTATTCCTACCCACGGAGTTATCGAACGTTCCGTTGGTCGATTCGGCACATTGCGAACCGCCACTGTCTTTCAAGAATCCAATCTCTTTCCCTGGCTAACTGCGGCCGACAATGTGGCAGTCAGTTTGCGTCTGCGCAGTCATCCTCATCGCCTGGCGCGTCGTCGAGATCGTCGTCAACGTGCTCTCAGTGTCATGAATTTGCTTGGCATAGAAGACTTTGCCGATCGTTATCCCCACGAACTTTCGGGTGGCCAGCAACAGCGCGTTTCCATTGCCCGAGCCGTGGCCGCCGAACCCGATGTACTTCTTCTCGACGAGCCATTCTCCTCTCTTGATGTTGCCACGAGAAGTGGACTCCAGGAATGGCTGATGGATCATCGACACGCCTTGGCACCCACAGTCGTTCTCGTTACTCACGACCTTGAAGAAGCCCTCTTCGTTGCTGATCGCATTGCCCTACTCACCGGGGACGAAGGATCACTCCAAATTTGGAGCTCTGATGTCAACGATCGCCAAGAACTCATCCAAAGCAGCGTTCTCGCTGAAATTGAAAACCAAATCTTTTCAAGATTTCCCATTCACGGAGGAACACTATGAATACCAATCACACCAGTCGACGAAACTTTCTTCGCCTCGCCGGTACCGCCGGCCTTGCTATCGCTGGAGGTCCGACCCTTCTGGCAGCTTGCGGCGGTGATTCTTCATCGACCACCACGACCGCCATCGATCCCAGCATTGCCCCTCTTTCCCTTGGCGGAATGAAAATTGGCTACCTGCCGATCACCGATGCCTCTCCCCTCTTGGTGGCCCATGCCAACGGCACCCTCGCCGGTGCGGGATTTGAAAATCCGGAGACAACTATGTTCCGTTCATGGGCTGACCTCGTCGAAGCTTTTCAAGCCGGGTCGGTCGATGCAGTTCACATGCTGATGCCGCTAGCCATTCAATTGCGATTCGGAGCAAAACTTCCGCTCAAAGTTGTGGCCTGGAATCACACCAATGGTTCAGCTCTCACTGCAGCCGAACGGATTACCTCGGTCGAGGACTTAGCCGGAGAAACCGTGGCTATTCCCTTCTGGTGGAGCATTCATAACGTTGTTTTGCAAAAGGTCTTGCGGGCAAATGGAATCGAGCCCATCTTGGAGGGCAATCCCTCAAAGAGCGATCGCACCACCAAACTAGTTGTGCTGCCTCCGGCAGATATGGTGCCGGCCCTGGCTTCAAATTCTATTGCGGCCTTCATTGTCGCCGATCCTTTTAACGCACTCGCAGAAACCACGGGGGCAGGAAAAATTTTGCGATTTACTGGCGATGTCTGGCGCGACCATGCCTGCTGCGTCACCGTTGTTTCTGAGGACTTTGTGACTGGAACACCCGATGCCGCTCAAGCTCTCGTGAACTCACTTGCCTCGGCTCAATTAGCTATCAATAGCGATCGCTTGGCCGCAGCTAAACAACTTTCTGAAGGCAAGTACCTCCCACAACCTTTGCCCGCAATTGAGCGTGCTCTTACTCACTATGTGGAGGATGAATACGTGCCAACGGGCGCCATCAAAAATGCCGAATGGAAATCGGACCGTATTGGCTTCCAGCCCTATGCCTTCCCGTCCTACACCACGGAACTCATTGCCGCTCTGAAAGAAACCCGTATCGACGGCGACAGCGCTTTCCTGGCCGACATCGACGATGTCTCAGCTCATGAAACACTGGTGGCCGAAGGATTAGCGGCCAGCGCCATCGAATCCAACGGTGGACTGTCGAATTTCAAACTGGCCTCATTTGAGCGAATTGAAACCATCATTCCGTGAGAGGCCGACGTCTTCTTCATCGCTTCTTAGCCGTCAGCATTGCCGTCGGCATCTGGTGGTGGCTGTCAGCATTTCTCTGGTCGGATAATCCGGTCCTTGCCGGGATTCGTCCCGATAGAGCGGCATCAGCTTTCGTCGACATCGTGACCACCAGTGATGGTTGGACTGATATTCGCACTTCATTGGTACGGCTCCTGATTGGGTTAGTCACCGCCCTGGGTATTGGTTTGCCGCTGGGACTCCTGTTGGGATCCCGACGCGCCGTCGAGGACGCCATGGCGCCCGTCATCAATTTCCTGCGCATGATCTCCCCGTTGGCTTGGGCACCGTTGGTGATTGTGGCATTCGGTGTGGGATCGGCACCGGTCATTTTTCTCATCGCCGTGACTGCCGTATGGCCTTTCGCTCTCGGCACGTCGGCTGGGGTTCGCGCCGTTCGACCAGGATGGCGTGACGTTACGACATCTCTCGGCGCCAACAAGTGGGAAACGTTGCAACTGGTCATAGTGCCCGCAGTGCGCGGACATGTTCTTACTGCGGGTCGTCTTGCTCTCGGCGTGGCCTGGATCGTGTTGGTTCCGGCCGAGATGTTGGGCGTGGATTCAGGGCTCGGATACGCCGTTCTCAATGCTCGCGATCAATTGAATTACCCAGCGCTCGGCGGAACGGTTTTGTTGATCGGATTGATCGGCTACACCTTGGACACCACCTTCCGCTTCGTTTTGCGCCCGCAGAACTGATCTGAATACTGGTTGATCCACAAGTGTAGTGACACCCTGTTCCACCTTCGGATGTCCAGTGTGTAGATGAAGAACTCGACCTAATCGACTGCAATACTGAAACGATGCTCGTCGATACGCGGCTGATCGAAGCAGTTGGGGCCAGTTCCGCACAGTTGGGCATTCGCGCCGTCGAGTCGTTCCGGGCAGCTGGTTTCCTGGACGCGGCTTGGGAGCAATGCGATAGTGGAGCCCTCATTGCGATGGGTCTGGGTCGATTTGTAAATAGGGCAATCGGAGTCGGTCTCGGCGACACCAATGCCGCCGAAGTTCTGGACCAAGTTGAACGCTTTTATGACGAGCGGGGTCTCAGCCCTTGCGTTGAGGTGTGCCCATGGGCCAGCGACCTCATCGCCGAAATGTCGACGCGGGGTTATCTCATTGATGACATTCGCGACGTGTATATACACACGCTTGACGAACTACCTCACCGACCCTCGATCGAAATACGCGAGGTACCCGATGACGGGGGCGTCGATGGTCCACTGGCGGCCTCATGGGTTGAGATCCTTGCGTCGAACAGTGAACCTGAGT
>JBJOFA010000087.1:0-5979 GCA_046049015.1 Actinomycetota bacterium
GGGAACTCGGAGGGCATCCCTTTGTACATCTCGCCAGAAGCCCCCCAAAGAATGTTGTGCATGGTGCGACGAACGTCGGCTTCAAGTTCTTTTTCGGGTGGCCCGACTTGTTGGAAGTACAAGATGTAGAAAAAGCGATCCGTCCACATGGCCTTCATAATGTCGGTGGGTCGCGCTGGCCATGGGGTGAAGGGCACACTCACACCGACAACTGCCGAGACGCGTTCGGCATGCAGTCGCGCTGCTTCCCAGACCACCATGGCGCCCCAATCGTGTCCGACAAAGACCGCGTCGTCATGACCGGTGGCATCCAACAGAGCAACGAGGTCACCAGTGAGATGTTGAATCCCGTAGGCGGAAACGTCTTTGGGGGCCGATGAGAATCCGTAACCGCGTTGATCGGGTGCCAAGACGTGATATCCGGCGTCGGCGAGAACTGGAATCTGGTGGCGCCAAGAATACGCCGACTCGGGAAAACCGTGACTCAAGATCACGCACGGGCCAGATGGATCGCCAGCCGATGTGACCTGTAGATCGACGCCGTTGACGTGGTGAGTGTGCTGTTGGATTTTCGATGAAGTGTTCATCAAGATCCTCAGGCCGTCTTTCGGCGCGTCAGCGGATTGCGAGTGAGAACATCATCGGGGATTGGATCACCAGAGATTTCATCAGTCCAGTAGGTGCCAACATCCAGACGAGCCAGAGCGGCCTCGACGTCGGCCAAATCACGTTCGATCGCATCTAGATCTATGGCCAGATCCGTGGCGGGCGTTGCATCGGGTTCGGGGTTCATGGGATCACAGTAGCCACCGATAGCCTTGCCGCTTATGCCGACACCTTTCCCCCCCTTTGATGGATCCGCCCCCAAATGCCAGACATTTCCCGATGTGCCAGAAATGGGTATCGATCCCGCCAAGCGCTACACGGCCACCATGGAAACTTCGATGGGAACACTGGTTATCGCTCTCGATCCCATCAAAGCCCCGCAGACCGTCAATAACTTCGTGTTCTTAGCGTTGAACCACTACTACGACGACGTAATTTTTCACCGCATCATCAAGGGTTTTGTGTGCCAAGGCGGTGACCCCTCCGGTACCGGTCGCGGCGGTCCGGGCTACCGCTTCGTCGATGAGCTCCCCAAGGCTGGTCAGTACGAGATCGGATCGTTAGCTATGGCCAACGCCGGACCCAATACCAACGGCTCTCAGTTCTTCCTCATCAGTGGACCCGACGGTGTGCGCCTACCTCCGTCGTATGCCCTCTTCGGCAAAGTGGTCAAGGGTCTCGACGTGGTCGAGGCCATGCAAAATGTGCCCGTCGGCGCTGGTGATCGTCCCAAGGCCGATGTGACCATCAAGTCGGTCACCATCACGGTGGCCGACTGATCGAACTCAGTCGGGATCAAGCCCGCCGGATCGCTCTGGCGGCGCAGGGTTTCGCCAAACCTCGTCCCCCCGGTCGTGTCGATCGGCGCCATGTACGCCGAACCATCGATCAGATGGGACTGATCCAAATCGACTCGGTCAACGTGCTCGTTCGCAGTCAGGAGTTGCCGCTCTTTTCACGTCTAGGCCCACACGACCGACAAGCGATCCCGCGGGCGACCAAAGACGGAGAGCTCTTCGAGTACTGGGGTCACGAGGCAGCGCACATACCCACGAGCCAACATCGGCTGTGGCGTTGGAAGATGAACGGAGAACTGAAAGGCGGATGGCAGCGCGCTGAACAGACTTTGCGTCGTCGTCGAGGTTTCATCGACCGTATTCACGCTTCGGTCCGAGATTCGGGACCGGTCACCGCTGGAGATCTGCGCGAAAGAGTCGGCAAGAAAGGTCCGTGGTGGGATTGGGACGACGCCAAGATCGCCCTCGAGTTGCTCTTCATGACCGGACGTCTCACGGCGACGCGACGGTCGAACGATTTTGCTCGTCTCTATGATCTCCCCGAGCGAGTCATTCCGAGAGAGCATCTCGAGACACCGACTCCGTCGGCCGAGGACGCCAAACGTGAACTGATCGAACTGGCATCTCGGGCGTTAGGTGTGGCCACCGTTCACGATCTGGCCGACTACTACCGGTTGCCGGTGAGCGTCACCAAGGCGCGTGTCGCAGAACTCGTCGAGGGCCAACGGCTGGTACCGGTGTCGGTACAGGGTTGGAAGGAGCAGGCATACCTTCATGATGATGCTCGGTGTCCTCACTCGATCGATGCTCGCGCTTTGCTGTCCATGTTCGACCCGGTGGTCTGGAATCGTCGACGTGCAGAGAGGCTCTTCGATTTCCACTACCGCATCGAGATCTACACCCCCGCCGAGAAGCGACGGTTCGGGTACTACGTTCTTCCGTTTCTGTCGGGCGACGATCTCGTGGCGCGCGTCGATTTGAAGGCCGATCGCAGCTCGAGAACACTTATGGTCCCAGGAATCTTTGGCGAGCCCGGGATCGACCAGCGTCAGGTCGTTGATGATTTGATTGCAGAACTGCGGTCGATGGCCCAGTGGTTGGAACTGGACCGGATCGAAATCGGCAGACGTGGTGATCTGTCTGCGATCGTCCGGCGTCGGCTCGGGACCAGTGGTCGTTAGCCTGGACGCATGGATCGCCCGCTCATCGCTGTCGCCGGGCGTCTTGCTGCTGCTGGTCGAGTCTCTCGAAGCGAAATATCTTTTGCTGGACGGGTCTACTTAGATGCAGTGCTACGGGCCGGAGGAGAACCTTTGACTCTCAGCCCTAGAGAATTGCGACACGATGAAGCAGTCACGTTGTTGACCCGGTTCCAGGGTTTGGTGCTCATGGGCGGCTCGGATATAGATCCGCATTTATATGGGCAACATCGTCAGCCTCATGTGTACGGAGTAAATCCGGTACAAGACCATTTCGAGATGGCCCTTGTTCATGCCGCTATTGAAATGAAGTTGCCAACTTTGGCAATTTGTCGGGGAGTCCAACTTGTGAACGTGGCTCTTGGGGGAACGTTGTATCAACACATCGGCGATATTCCTGGAGTCATCGCTCATGCTCCGGAGAAATTTCCAGCGGGACAGGATTACGTTCTCCACGACGTTGCGGTAACACCCCGCACCAAGTTGTCACAGGCTCTGGGTGCAACATCGGTGCGCGTGGCTTCGTTCCATCATCAAGGACTCGATGTTGTTGCTCCCGATCTCAAAGTGGTGGCGCGATCATCTGATGGTCTGGTGGAAGGGCTTGAGCACACCGGATCTGATCAGTGGCTTATTGGTGTGCAGTGGCATCCAGAAGACACCGCAACAACGGATCCGCACCAGCAATCCTTGTATGACGCCTTAATTGAAAAGGCCTCACTCGCTAGTGGCTGAACGGCGCTTGGGGGGCCAGTGCCCAACGCAACGTACCGACCATGGCCGTGGCTGCTGGTCGCACGATAACTCGTTCACTAATCGGCAGCCAGGGAAGTCGAAGGCTTCGCCGAGCCCAAAGTGGCAAAAGTCCGACGGCGGCAACTCCAAGAATTCCATAAGCGGGTCGAATAACCAGGGGCATGGGTGGCGTCAGAAGGAGATAGCGGGCCACGTCGCGCGCCTCGGGAGTGGTCATCAGTTCTGGCCGGTAGGCGCGTAATTGATCCTTGAGTTCTTGTACCGATTTCGGCGCATCGATAACGCCAAGGGCCTCAGCAATGACTGCCATATCTTCGACGTAACCATCACGTCGGTCATTGTCGAGTCGAACTTCTCCGTAGGCATCATGGGCGCTGAGAAAGGAATCAAGTTCGGCGAGATGCACCCACTTCAAGAGATGTGGATCATTAGCTGAGTAGGGGCGACCATCTGTTGCCGTACCGACCACCCGGGTATGGACTCGTTTCACCATGTCGATAGCCCGTTGGGCTTCGGGGGCTGGACCAAAAGTGGTGGAGGCCAAAAAATCCGCAGTGCGCTGCAAGCGACCCCAGGGATCAGCTCGAAAATCACTGTGTTGCGCTACTCCGGCCATGGCCAAGGGATGAAGTGATTGCAGCAGGAGTGCTCGTAGGCCCCCAATAAACATGCTGGTATCGCTGTGGACGATCTTGATGGGCCGATCGTCGGCGAACCAGCGCTTCCCAGGGGCCTCAAAAAGTTCTCGGGCTCTTTGATCGGGGTTGGCTCCAACCACCCGGGACCGCACCGAGTCAGCAATTAGCTGACGGGCCGAGGAAAGGATGTTGGCGTCCATGCCCCTATCGTCGCAGGTTCTGTCGCTGACTGCTCATGTGTGCTGGATACGCTCGTCACATGTCAGATGTTGAACCCAACCAGGCACCTGTTTCGCAGGATTCGGGGCGGATGCCCCGCTGGATTTGGAAGGCCGTCATTGTCTTTTGGCTGGGCTTTTTGGGAACGATCCTCATCCGATACGCCTATGACCGGCTGTTCTCGTTGCTTATTCTGCTTTTGGTTTCGTTGTTCTTGTCATTGGCCATTGAGCCGGGAGTAGCCCGACTCTCTCGACGAGGATGGAGGCGCGGACGGGCGACTCTGGTCATCTTGTTGGCCTTGCTCGCCTTGGTGATCTTTTTCGTTGTCGCTATTGGAACCCTGGTCGCTACTCAGACTGCGGATTTGTTGCAGAACTCGGAGCGCTATGTCAATCGAACCGTCAATTTCTTGAACGACAACTTTGGTACCAATATCGACGCTCAAGAAGTGAACACCAGTATCCAGGATCCTGATGGTCCGGTACAGGAGTTCGTGCGCGGCCAGCAAGGAGAGGCGTTCCGCCTATCGGTCCGAGCACTGGGCATTTTGTTACAGGGATTCTCCGTCATGTTGTTCACCTTCTATCTCGTTTCCGATGGCCCACGGTTGCGTCGATCGATTTGTAGTCGTCTACCTCAACGCCGTCAGCAACGCGTCCTTGACACGTGGGATCTGGCTATCGAAAAGACTGGCGGATATCTCTATAGTCGGGCTCTCTTAGCCGGATTCTCGGCGCTGATTCATTGGATTGCCTTTCAGTCTCTGGGAACTGCGGCACCGGTGGCTCTGGCAATCTGGGTTGGTTTGATTTCACAATTCATTCCGGTCATCGGTACGTATATCGCCGGCGTGCTGCCGATTTTGATCACCTTCATCGACTCTCCGGTGAAAGCTTTGGTGGTCATCTTGGTGATCATCACCTATCAGCAGTTGGAAAATTTCCTTATCTCGCCGCGTATTACAGCCCGAACCATGGAGATTCACCCGGCGATCTCCTTTGGCGCGGCTATCGCTGGTGCCTCACTACTGGGACCAGTGGGGGCAATTCTTGGTTTGCCCGTGGCGGCGATGGCCGTGGCTTTAGCTACTGCGTCCGGAGAACGCCACGAGTTGATCGCTAACGAATTGATTGAACTTCCCACTATCAGAGAACGGAAAAGAAGGGCTCGACTGATGAGTTTGGGAATGCGTGAGCGACTGCGGCGCGGTCGGGGACGATGACTCCCGAATCAGCAGTTCCAATAGCCGCGACTTTTCGCAACGACATATTGGAATCCATTCATCATGGAGTGATGGTCATATTGGACCAACAGGGAAATGTCGAGGTTGCGATCGGAGATTGCGAGACGGTGGTTTTCCCCCGATCAAGTCTCAAACCGTTGCAGGCATTTGCGATGATTCGTCAAGGTTTGGAATTGCCCGATGAGAGCATGGCTCTGGTCTGTGCCAGCCACAACGGAACCGCACTTCATTGTTCTGGTGTTCAGCAAATTCTGCAGCTGGCCGGACTGAATGAATCGTATTTAGCAAATACTCCTGATCTTCCGCTTGGCCAAAATGAGGCCGAAGAGATTTTGCGATCTGGAGGAACGCGTACGTCGGTGCAACAAAATTGTTCGGGTAAACATGCCGGCATGCTGGCTACGTGTCAACTGCACGGTTGGCCTACCGATGAGTCCTATCTGTCGATGGATCATCCACTGCAAAAACAGATCTCATCCGGGATTGAATTTCTGGCCGCAGAGCGAGTGAGCGCTATC
>JBJOFA010000088.1:0-5978 GCA_046049015.1 Actinomycetota bacterium
GGTCTTGGAGGAGAGCACTCATCATGACCGACCGCGTGCGATTGCGGGTACAAACGCAAAGAATTGAGACCAACCCGCCAGGGTTCATAATTTTCAGAGTGCCAAACGCAACCGTCGTCGCGAGCGAGTGGCCAGCAGAAGAACAAACCCAGTCACTAAAGCCCCTAAACCTGTTGATAAAGCGGTGGGCAAGGTGGAGATACCGGTCTCGGGAACACCGTCACATGATCCGACCACGGTGACAGTGTTTGTATAGGTTTTGCCACGCACTACCGCCGAGATGGGGTACACACCTGGCTTGCAAGGAGCACGGAATGTAGCGGTTGCTACCCCCTTGACACCAAGAGCATTCACAGTTGGGTTGAAGGAGACGGGGCAGGTTTCACCATCGCGACAACCGACAACGAAGACTTTGAAATTTTCTCCAGCTTGAACTGTTGGGCTTTCGGGATAGATAAAAACAAAAGGCCCGAGAGGTCCTGGGGGATAGGCCGCTGAGACATCGCCACTGGGCACGAGCGGAGCAACCAAGGAAAGCGTTACTAGGGCTGAGCGGGTAAAAAATCGCCTGCGAGAATTATTTTTCATTTGCTCCAACCCCCTTTCACGGACTTCCTAATCCCAAACATTACCCCGCCTAGAACCAAAACCTTGGCGAACCTAGAGCGGGATTCTATGAAGAAGCAGTCGTCGAAGTGGTTGTAGTCGTCGTGGTGGAGGTGGTGGACGCAGGAACTCTGGTTCCGATTACAACTAACAATTGTCCTGCAAACTTGGGCTGGGTGGCAGGAGCCTGGTCCAAAGGTGCCGAGGTCAAAAGAGAAATTCCCCAATCTTCAATAAGTCGGGAGGCTTCTTGTTCAAATCCGGGGGCGTAATAGACCACCCAATTTGGGGTCACCGCAGTATTGGATAACTGAGGTCGGGTGTAGCCCAACTGCTCGATTTGATCCGCCCGAAGAGAGGCAACTCCGGTCCCGCCATTGCCATTGGCCACCATGATCAATAATTCAGTCCGTGGCGCTAACTCTTCGGCGAGAGAAGTTGACGTGGTACTCGTTGACTCCGATGGAGATTCCGACGGAGCCAACGAGCTTGGCGAAAGGACCAGTTGGGGAACTGTGAGATCAGACGGATCGATGAGAGCCCCCGGTTTTACAGTGATCGGCGGACGATCAGCAATGGGATTGAGGGCCTCAAGGTCTGGCAATCCAGAAACCCCAACTCCAACTGCAAGCCCGCCCACAATGGACACCGTGAAAGGAAGAAGTCTGCGACCGAGAAAGCGAGGGCGTCGTCTCATCGGTTGCTCTTTTCTATACGACGAGCCAAACGACGCTGACGACGAGAGGCTGGTCCAGCGCTGGCACCTGAAATGGGCGGTGACGAGACAATTGATGGTGAGGCTCTCATGATGCTTTCAAACACATCACTGCCCTTTTTGGCTTGTCGACGACCGCCTCTTTGCGGCTCTTCGCCGTAGGCAGTTCCGTAGCCGTAGCCGTAGCCGTTTCCGTAGCCGTAGCCGTAGTAACCAGCTGCTCGGGCGTCAAAAGAATTCAACACCGCTCCGATCAAGGGGGCGCCTACTCCACTCAAGATGGAAATCGTTGCGCCAAGTTGGGAACGGTGGGTTGAACCAGCCGACGCCACGATGACGACCGCATCAACGGCTCGTGAAAGCACAATGGGATCAGCAACTGCCAGCACCGGGGGACTGTCGACGATGATCAAGTCATAGAGGTCAGCAAGTTCACGGAGCACTTGGGCAACTCGGCCACTGTCAAGCAACTGGGTGCTGTTCGAACGTACCGGACCGGCGGTGATGACGTTGAGATCAGGGATGCCGGGTACGGTGCGAGTGACTTCGTCTGCGGTGGCCTCATCCAACAGCAAGGCATCGAACCCGAAGCGATTAGGAAGACTGAAAAAGCGATGGACGCGCGGTCGTCGCAGGTCGACGTCTACCAATAACACTCGTTGACCGGCTATCGCACTCGCCACTGCCAAGTTGACAGCAGTCGTGGATTTACCGTCTCTTTCTTTTGGGCTGGTGATTTGGAGGATCTTCAGGGGTGTGCCAATAGAGAGGAACGAGATTGAAGTGCGCAGCGAACGGTAGGACTCTGCGGCCGCAGATCGAGGTTGCTCAATTGTGGCGACGTGAGTCTCACTGACATTGCCCCAGTCCAAGAGTCGGGGAATGACCGCCAGTGTGGGTAGCGGGCTGACGACGTTGTCGAAATCTTCCCGAGTCTTGATGGTGTCGTCGAAGTAGTCCAAAAAGAAGGCAAGACCGATTGCTAACGCAATGGCCACGATCAGTGCGGTCAGCACGTTCCCAGCGATGTCGGGTTCAAAGGGCGAATCCGGGGGTGTCGCCGGGCTGATGACTTGCGTTCCACTGATTCCGATGAACTGGGCGGACAGGCTCAGTTCATCGAGCACTTCTAAAAAGCGACGGCGTTGCGCTTCGAGTCGAGAGCGATCGCCAGAATAATTGGCCTCCAGGGTCTGACGGGCGGCTTCATCGGTCGCGGGTATTCCTTCAAGGTTTTGCAGATATGTCGAGTCAAGATTCTCAAGCTCGCCCTCGACTTTTTGCAGTCGTTCACTCACCGCCTGCGTGCTAACCACGTATTCCTCGAGTCGGTTTTCGGCGCGCCGTTGGATGAAGAGATCGGCATAAGTGTTGGCGATCAAGGCCGCATCGTCAGGGTCATCACTGATAGCGGTAAAGGTGAGTGATGACAGATCGACTTTCGAAGCCACACTGACATTGGGAGACATACCAAGAGCATCAATGAGAGCAGCGCGCATCTCGGCTCGAGTGGCAAAGACAACTTCAGCACTCAACCCCGTAGCTGAAGCAAAGGTCACCTGACCAGAGACACTCGAGGAACGGATCAGGACATCAGCGCTTGATCGATACTGGGGAGTCTGCAAAAGCGACGAACCCAAAGACGCCAACGCCGCGACGATAACGACCACCGCCAAAACCATCTTTCGTCGCCGGAGTACGGCCACGTAATCGCGTAATTCTCGGGTCTCGACAATTCCCGAATTCAAAGGGGTGCTCATGGTGCGCTAATTCTACAAATGGATATGGTCTTGTGTGGGAGGCACCGAAACCTTGAACAAATAAGTGAGTAATGTCCGAGATGCATGTCTCGAATTTGGCTTTCTCAACCTGATGTTGGACCTTCCGAACGAGAGGCCCTTTTGCGAGCGTTTGACTCCGGGTGGATTGCCCCTACTGGACCTGAAGTTGATGGTTTCGAAAATGAAATGAGTGCCCTGACCGGCTGGAAAGGGGCGGTGGCGCTCTCCAGTGGGACTGCCGGGCTTCATCTGGCCCTATTGCAAGTCGGCGTTCGTCCAGGGGACGTGGTGCTGACGTCGACATTTACTTTTGTCGCTACGGCTAATGCCATTCGATATTGCGGAGCCGAACCCGTGTTTATTGATTCTGATACCACCTCGTGGAATCTTTCACCGACACTTTTGGCTCGGGCAATTGCAGATCTGGTTTCACGAGGCAGAAAGCCAGCAGCCGTGGTCATGGTCGACCTGTATGGGCAGTGCGCTGATGCCGACGCTATTGCCGAGATTTGTCGACCTCTCGGAATTCCCATCGTTGAAGATGCTGCTGAAGCTCTGGGGGCGACCTACAAGGGTCGTCCGGCGGGAACCCTTGGAGATATCGGGGTCTTTTCTTTCAACGGCAACAAAATCATCACCACTTCGGGTGGCGGCATGTTGGTGACTCCGTCGGTTGAGATTGCTCAACATATTCGGTTTTTATCAACACAAGCTCGCGAACCAGCTGTTCATTACGAACATGCAGAGTTGGGTTTCAATTACCGAATGTCAAATCTGTTGGCGGCTCTCGGGCGCGCCCAACTTCAGCGGCTGCCGGTATTCATATCTCGACGACGAGAAATCAACGAGCGGTACCGAGCAGCGCTTGAAGAATTCGAGAACGTGTCGTTCATGCCTCACCCGGATCGGTCCGAATGGAACGGCTGGTTGACCTGTGTGGTGTTCGATAGCCGTCAGCAGCGAGACACGATCATGTCAGAGTTGGCGGCGGACAATATTGAAAGTCGACCCTTATGGAAACCAATGCACTTGCAGCCAGTTTTCGTTGAGGCGACTTCGTATGTTGATGGGACCTCACAAGACTTTTTCAATCGAGGTTTATGTCTGCCCAGTTCGAGTGCACTCAGTGAAGATGATGTTGATCGGGTTATTGATCGGATTCGGAATTTATTGCTTTGAATTCCGGCATCGTTGCGTGACCTGGTGCGGCAACTCCTGATCCGGTGAGGACCACGCGGAATGTGCCCAGAATGATCTTGAGGTCGAGCAGAAAACTTGCTCGTGCGATGTATTCAACGTCGAGGGCTAGTTTTTGGGGCCATTCACTGCTGTTGCGAGTCGTGGCCTGACTGAGACCCGTCAAGCCGGGACGCGCCAGCAGTCGCCGTCGTTGCTCTGGTGTGTAGCGGGTGTTGTAGGGCATAGGTAGAGGCCGGGGCCCAACGATGCTCATATCGCCACGTAGAACATTGACGAGTTGGGGAAGTTCATCGATGCTGTAGCGGCGCAGAAAAATCCCGAATCGAGTCAGACGGTCAGCGTCACTTTGCGTAGCAAGATCTTTCCCTGGTGTCACGTTTCGCATAGTTCGTAATTTGCACACGATGAACGGCTGCCCGTTGAGACCCGCCCGCTGATGGCGAAAGAAAACCGAACCGGGGGAGGTCAGGCGAATCCCGACAGCGCTAGCCATGATGATGGGTAGCGCTATCACGCTGGCCAATACGGCAATGGCTAAATCGATGATTCGTTTCCGGCGCGAGTTCAGCCAGGGAGACGAAGACTCGACACTCGAATCTGTTGTCATCATCACATCGCTCCGGCTTGGGCCTTTGGCCTGGGGCTACCGGCTGATGCAGTTGGTCCAAATCGTGTGGCCACTGGTGACCAACAGAGCAGAATCAAAAGGAACGGCAAGACTTGCATTCGTTGGCGGGCCATGATGCCGAGATTGCCAACGGATGACCAAGCAAAAGCAAAGGCCAAGGTGTACAAAACCGCGAAGCGCAAGAATGGGTCGCCCAGGATTCGGCCCACAGCACCGAAGACCCGACGTCGCCAGGCGATGACCAACGTCAGCAGGGCAGCACTTTCGAGTGACGAAAGGAGCTGGGTGAAGGTGCGGGCTTCGAAGGGGAGTGGACGGAACATGACGGTAATGAATGCCGCCGGATACTCAAGTGGTGAGTTCGGGGTAGAGACTTCGATTTCCGAACCGCCAATACTGCTTTGTTCCGTTGTTGCTTTGAGGACGGCGCTGAAACCTTCTTGGCTGCGCGGAAGGAGTTTTTCCAGTGGTCCGGAGGCGAAGGCTGCGGCAGCAGCGATCGAGACCACGGTCACCAGGGTCAGGACTGGACTGAGTGGTCGACCCTGTCGACCGCGAATCAAAACGAGCGATAGGGCAAAGGCCGCCAGAACGAGAACGGTGACATGGGGTCGCACCATGGCCGTGGCCAAGACTCCGGCACCCATGAATATGAGACCGCGAGCCTGATAGGTAAGCACTCGCGCCACTCCAGTGGCAATGAGGCCGAGACCAAAAAGCATCCAGGCGTCCTTGCCCAAGGCTGACGACCAGAAGAGTGAACTGGGGAGAAACAAGACCAAGATCGCGTATAGCCGCACGTCAGCGTCGGGTACCGCCCGTCGGATCGCAGCCACGAAAGCCCAGAGGCCAAGAAATCCCAGCCATGAAAAGACCATGAAACTGGCCAGAAGGCTCCGTCCAGTCAAAAGCGCGACCACTCCGTTCAATTCTTCAATGAAGCGGGTTACATATGAAGTGGGAAAAAGTGAAGCCAGGCTCTGCCCGCCCTCTGAGTAAGTCTCGGCAATGCGAACCCCAGAGTTGTGATAGAGCCGCGTGTCAGCTC
>JBJOFA010000089.1:0-5963 GCA_046049015.1 Actinomycetota bacterium
TCGCAAAGTGCGCTTGTTGATCTTGCCCATGGTGTTGCGTCCAAGATCGTTCACGTATTCCACCGACCGCGGACACTTGTAATGACTCAATCTCTCTCGGCAAAAGTCGATCATCTCTTGGGGGCTCGGCGGCGAGACTCCATCCCGAATGATGACCAGCGCCTTGAGCTCTTCACCCATCTCGGCATGGGGAACGCCGATACATGCCGCGTCGAGCACGTCGGGATGCTGCACCAGTATCTGTTCGGCTTCGGCAGGATAGATGTTCACACCACCTGAGACCACCATGTCGCTGAAACGATCGGTGATGAAGACATACCCTGCCTCAGTGACGTATCCGATTTCGCCCAACGTGAAGACTCCAGGCGCAATATTTGCCGCTCGCGTCTTTTCCGGATCGTTTGGATAGATCACTCCGCGACCAGTGGCATCTTTGAAGAACAACCGTCCTTCGGTATTCGCCGGCAGAACGTTGCCCTCATCGTCAAGAACGGTCACCGAAAATGGCGGAATCGGTCTTCCTACCGAGCCGGGATTCTCCAGCCATTCCTGGCTGGTGATCTGGCAGGTCGTACCTACTTCAGTTGCGCCATAGGCGTCGATGAAAATCGGTCCCCACCACTCGATCATCGATCGCTTCACATCGACAGGGCAAGATGCTCCGGTATGAGCAACAAGTTTCATCGAGGAAACGTCGTAACGATTGCGGACTTCTTCTGGCAATGCCAAGAGTCGAACAAAATGTGTTGGCACCATCACCGATGTCTCAGTTCGATACTCCTGAATCGTCCGTAGGGTCTTTTCGGCCTCGAATTTGGCCAGGATCACCATCGGAACGCCGCACACCAAAAGGCGCATGCCGTTCAATGGTCCGGTGTGGTACATGGGACCGACAACCAAATGCGTTCCGAAGACAGCGAAGCGGTTTGCCTTCATCCCCTCGAGGTGTTCAGCCATAGTGTTGCCGCCCGCAAACATCGTTGGCGGTAACTCGGTGCCCTTGGGTCGGCCAGTTGTTCCCGAGGTGTACAAAAGATTGGCCCGAGGCCGGACGTCCAACGGCGGATCGGAACCATCGCTGTCAGCCAACCAAGAATCCCAGGGCAGCACATCGGGGTGATCGACCTTCCAACCAATGACCAGCACATCATTTCCGTCGGCACGCGACAATTCCGCAGCATGCAAGCCGCGTTCGTATGTTTCTGGCCCGACAAAGAGCCAGCGCGATTTTGAGTCGCTGAGAATGTAAGCGGTCTCCTCGGCGGTCAAATGGAAATTGACCGGAACCGTGGACGCACTGCCAAGTAGACATCCCAAGTGGGCGAGTGCAGTTTCTGCCGAATTCTCGGCGAACACCGCCACACGACGTTCGAGACCCAAGTCGGTTTGCAGGGCACGATTCGCCACTCGGTTCAAGATGTCGCCAACGGCGGCCCATCCCAACGCCTGCGACTCATCGCGAATGGCTATTTCTCGAGGACGATCGACAGCGAGAACAGTTGCAAAATTAGGCATGATCGAATTTCGAACTTCTACCGAAGATTTGTTCAGAGAGCGCCGTCGTCGACCCAACTGCCGTGGAAGCCAAAGGGCACACGTTGCGGCAGATGTATTCGAGCGACTGGAGGCTTGGCAACATCGCTGGCATCGAGAATGACCAGATCAGATGAATCCGTTGCCGAGTCGTAGACGAATCCCATCGCCCAACCCTCATCTTCTCCAGCAGAATCTGAATCTTGCACGAAAACGAATTCACCCGGATGCGATGTCGGGCCAAAATCGTGAATCACTTTGTCGCCAGTGCTCATGTCGTATCGGGCGATGACACCAGGGTCACCCATCTCCCCTTTTGAACCGGCGCGAGTTCCGGCCACCCAGCCGTACCGATGCTTCAAACCAATAACTCGGTCATCGACGCGGGGAAAGGCGTGGGCCCAATCGTCCATCTGCTGCTCGGTGACTGCGCCGGTGACCATATCGAATGTCCAGCGATGCATATAGCTCGGCGAGAAATCATCCATCGAGCCCCGCCACATGCTGGCGTGGCGGCCCACATCGCAGATCACGGTGTCACCTTCGACATAGGCGTTGAGGGGATGGAAGACATAACACGGATCAACCTCGAACCAGCGAATATCTCGATCAGTACCAAAGCGCGGCATGATGCCAATCCGGGCACCGTAATTGTCATCCCAACCAATGGGCGGTTGCCCGGCGGCCAAGAGATCCAAATTAAAGACCACCGGCAAGTCCATGAAGATCGCGTGATGACGCGTGATCATGAAATCGTGCATCATCGTTCCCTTGGGAACAGTGATTGGTGCGGTGTGTACCAGTTGACCGGTGCTGTCCAAAACGTGATACGTCAAAAAGGGAGCAACGGGTGAATAACCGAAGAAATGTAGTTCATTGGTCTCGGGACATAATTTCGGATGGGCAGTGAAAGCTGTCGACAACTTGCCATCGAAATCGTCACAACCCATGGTCTCGAGCTCTGGTGATAGCTCCCAGGGCAAATGGCCTTCTTCCAAAGCCCAAATTCGCCCGGCATGGGCCAAGACATGGGTGTTGGCCGCGCTCGCCGCTGGATCGAACATGGCCTCTTCATCCATGGCATCAAGACCCTTTTCCCATTTCGGGGTTCGCACATAGCGATTCCGGTACCACTTGGCTTGACCATCTTCCAGTCGCACTCCATGGACCATGCCGTCGCCGAAGAACCAGTGACCCGCTTCCCCATTGCGGGGATTGGATCCATTGCGCAGATACAGCCCGCTCAAAGATTTCGGAATCGAGCCAGTCACCCCAATATTCGTGTCCGTGATTTCGTCAAACACTGGGGCGTAGTTGCCCCGCAAGAACCAGGGCTTGGCCTGCTCGGTACGACTATCTGCAATATCAACCATTTTCGAACCCCCCAGTTCGTCTCATAAACCAGAACGCTACAAGAGAATTAGGTCCCCGTCTCATAAGCCCGTGATTCCCTGCCACCCGACCGATCCCTACTTGTCGATCAGATCCATGCTCAGATCCCATAAGGCCATCGCTCGCTCAAGGTCCACCGCTCTTGCTAGCACTCCCACACCATTCACGCTTTCAGCCGACGTCGACGATCCAAGTACGGGCGATACGGCACAATCCTCGCAATACTGTCCACCGCGGCCTTCGAGTTCGGGCGCAGTGGCCGCCCACACGGTGGTAGCCGCACCTTGAGGAATCGTCTTCCATTGGAAACCTGGCGCCCGAGGGGCGTCCTCACTCTTTTCCTGGCCGGTTCTTGGGCTACTGCTTTCACTGATGCGCTGCATCAGCGAAGTGATGACCTCAGGAGTCATGTATCTCCCCAGTTCGGTGTGAATACCTCCTGGATGCACAGCAAAGGCGCGTACTCCCCGATCTTTGAATAAATGATCCAGTGCCACGGCGTGCAACACATTGCAGGTTTTGGCTGCACCGTAGGCCAACAACGGTTCATACGGCCGCCGCTCGAAGTTGAGATCGTCGAGATCGACATCTCCCATGCGGTGACCAGCGGAGCTGAGAATGACAACTCGCGCTGGGGCTGACTCTACGAGTCGCGCCAAGAGGTGCCACGCCAAACTGAAGTGGCCAAGGTGATCGACACCAAATTGAGATTCAAAACCATCTTCGGTTCGGGTGAGCGGTGTGGCCATGATTCCGGCATTCAGAATTAAGCCATGTAGTGGTCGACCCGTCGCCAAAAACTGTTGTGCCGCTTCTCGTGTCGATGACAGCGAGCCGAGATCTACTGTCAAAGGCTCGAGGTCGGCGTCGGTGACTGTTTCGCGGATCTGCTCACGGGCCGCATTATTTTTGGCCGCGTCTCTTGCAGCCATGACGACCGACGCACCCTTGGCTGCAAGGGATCGGCACGTTTCCAATCCAAGACCACCAGAAGAACCAGTCACCAAGAAGTGACGACCTGAAAGGTCGAGGCCCTTCAAGACGTCATCAGTTGTCGATTCGTACGAGAAGTCTCGGGAAGCCATGGGTGAATCGTAGACCTGAGAGTTGCAGTTCGGCGCGGTGAGCTGCTCGTGCTTTTCAGCCGAGAGATCCACCCGCAAACCAACGTGTGAACATTGGTTGTAATTCGCTCCACACCAATTCGACGATCAACCCACTAGGCGGGCGAATATAGACAAAGGCTCCATAGCCCTTGTCGGGGGCCGCCTGAGCCATGACTACGGTCCAGCCTTGGGCCACAGCTTGTTCGGTGGATTGGTGAACATCATCGCACCACAGTCCAATGTGATGAAGGCCCGGCTCTTGGCGACCATCCCACAGCGACCCAGGTGCTCCCTGGAGAAGTTCGAGATGTATCGGACCCTGGCGGGAATATGTGAACCGCAGCGGAACCTGGTGCGAACCCTGCTCTGGGGTCCAGATGGTTTGCACCGTCTCTTGGACACTGCACCACGAAAGGTCGAGCCCGGCCCCAATCTCGGCCATGGCCTGATCCAGATCAGCGACGCGAATGCCATGGTGATAGATCCTTTGGCCAGACCCGAATCCAGATGGCGTGGAGCCACTTTGAGGCGAACTCTCGTCTGTGTCAGACATACCGGATCATGTGTATCAGTTGCATCGCTCTCAGATACGACGCTTCTGACCTTCCCAATAAGGGGCCCGCAACGGTTGCTTTTGTATTTTCCCCGTGCCAGTCCTCGGGATGGAGTCGATGAAGTCAACTGATCGCGGCGCCTTGTATCCCGCCAAAAGAACCCGGCAATGCGCTATGAGTTCGGCTTCCAAGTCCTTCGACGGCACAAAGCCTGGCGCTAACTGCACCAGTGCCTTCACACTTTCACCGAACTCTTCGTCAGGTACGCCAATAACTGCCGCGTCCTCGACTGCGCTATGGGCTGCCAATGCTCCTTCGATTTCGGCGGGATAGATGTTCACTCCGCCGCTGATGATCATGTCGATCTTGCGGTCCGACAGCCAGAGGTAGCCCTCGTCGTCAAGGTAGCCAACATCACCAGTGGTAAAGACGCCGGGTTCAAGATGAGCATCCTTGGTTTTTTGCTCATCATTGTGATACGTGAAATCCGAACCCATGAGGTTGCGGAAATACAAAGTCCCTTCACGTCCTTGGGGCAGTCGGTTCCCCTCGTCATCAACCACGATGACTTCGACTGTGGCTACGGGCTTTCCCACACTTCCGCCCTTGCGCAACCATTCCTCAGCAGACACCGTTGAGATGATCGACCCTTCGGTGCTGCCGTAGTACTCGGTTATCTTTGGCCCCCACCATTCGATCAATCCTTTTTTCACCGCAGGTGGACACGGTGCGGCACCATGCCAAACGGCTACGAGTGATTGGCCATCAAAAGATGCCTTGACGTCGCCAGGTAGATCCAAGAGCCGCTTCATTTGTGTCGGTACCAGATGCACATTCGTGCATTGGTGCTCGTCGATCAGTCGCAACATCTCCGCCGAGTCGTATTTGTGCTGCATGACCACCGATGACCCACCCACCATCGGAAGGAACGAATAAGCCCACTGGGCCGAGTGATAAAAGGGACCACACAACATGGTTCGGCCCGGTATCGGAAGGAAGTTCGAAAAGCTGGCACCGATGAGTTGCATGATGTCTGGGGTCAGCGACCCACCGCCAGAAAGCATGCCGCGCACTCCTTTCGGGCGGCCGGTCGTGCCCGATGTATAGAACATCGGTCCGCCCAAAAGTTGATCGCTGGGTTCTTCATCGGACCCACCGGCGAGAAGATCCTCATAACCAACGAATCGTGCGTCTTGTCGTGCCCCTGCTCGACTCTCGGTTCCGATGCCAACCACCAATCGCACACCCGCTGACCGAGAATCCTGCAAAGCCGAACTCACTTGATCATCAAAGCGTTGATCAACGAACACTGCTGAAGCGTCGGCATCACTGAACACATAGGCCAATTCATCGGCCACCCAGTGCCAGTTCACGGGCA
>JBJOFA010000090.1:0-5959 GCA_046049015.1 Actinomycetota bacterium
GTCTTTTCTCCGACGCCGGGCACACCGGGCAAGTTGTCACTGGGATCACCTCGTAAAGCGGCATATGCCGGATACTGCGCAGCAGTCACTCCGGTGCGTTCGATAATGCCCTGTTCGTCATAAAGCGCGTAATCAGTCACTCCACGGCGGTTATAGAGAACGCGGATATCTGGATCGCGCACCAGTTGGTAGCTGTCGCGATCTCCGGTCACCACGATGACTCGGTATCCCTCGGCCACACCTTTATCAGCCAAGGTGGCGATGACATCGTCAGCTTCGAAACCAGCGAGGTCCGCGGTGGTAATACCCATGGCATCAAGAACCTCGCGCACAATGCCAACCTGCTGACGCAAGATGTCCGGTGATGCTTCGCGCTGGGCCTTATAGGACGGTTCGGCCAGATGGCGGAAAGTTGGCTCAGACCGATCAAAGGCCACCACAATTCCTGCCGGACGCCGTTCCTTCAGAATTGTCATCAACATTGAGACAAAGCCGTAGACGGCATTCGTGACTTGGCCACTCACCGTGACCATGTCCGTCGGCAGACTGAAAAACGCTCGATATGTGAGCGAGTGTCCGTCCAAGATCAGCAACGTGCGGTCATCGGAGTCAACTGATTTCTCAGCCATCAGCACTCCCGTTCACGTTCATAACGTTGGCTTGAGGTCACCCGAAAGAATACGGTCAGCGACATCGCGCATTTTGACTCGATCCTGCATCGCAGCGCGTTGAATAAAAGCAAAGGCGTCTTGTTCCTTCATAGAGAACTGATCCATGAGTTGACCTTTGGCTCGATCGATGATTTTGCGGGCCTCAATCTGTTCCCCTAAAGCTTCAACATGTCCACTCAAAGTCTGCAATTCACGAAAACGACCAATGGCTACTTCAATAGCGGGAATCAAATCACTCTTTTGAAAAGGCTTCACCAGATAGGCCAAGGCTCCAGCATCGCGGGCGTGCTCCACCATTTCTCGCTGACTAAATGCAGTCAAGATCAGCACTCCGCAAATTTTCTCGACATCAATTTGGCGAGCCACTTCTAGCCCGTCCATTCCGGGCATCTTCACATCCAAAATGGCCAGATCAGGTCGAAGTTCCCGAATGAGTTCCAAAGCTTGGTCGCCACGTCCTGATTCTCCGATGACCTGATAACCCTCTTCTTCAAGGGTCTCCTTGAGGTCTAGTCGAATGATCGCCTCATCTTCGGCGATGACTACGCGGATGCTCACGGAACTATTAAACCAGGTCTTTTCTGGCAAGTACCTTTTGTCCGGCGGTTCAGGGGCACAGATTCAAGAAAAGTCCAGCCGAGAAAGCAACGACCGCTTTATCTTGCTAATTCAGCGTTGCATTTGATCAAGGAGCGCATCCTGACGCTCTTCAAGTTCTTTGATGGTGTCGATCACACTTTGACGGTGTCGGCTCATGGCTTCACTGTGCAAACGTGCTTCGCGATACTCCACATCGGCACCCGGGGTCTCCGACACCATGGCCCTTAAGCCTTTTTCCTCGGTGTCCTCAGCAAGGGCCTGCAATTGTTCATCGACCACCGACAATTCTGATCTCAATTGCCGCAAACGTGCCCCGGTTTCCCGGAGTCTGCGCTCGATCATCCGCTGGCCCATAGCCTCAGCCTACGTAGCGAACATTCTCGAAATTGGGTGCCCCGGGTGGGATTTGAACCCACACCGTACGGAGTTTGAAGCCGCTGCCTCTGCCGTTGGGCTACCGGGGCGCACCCCCAGGTTAGCCCCGAGTTCGTCCAAGACCTGAAATTCCCTGACCCGGATTTTGGCCGGGGTTCGTCGAGGACCGTGTACCGAGTCCATTGCGTCTACATTCTGTTCGTGCTTGCATTCACGTTTCCGGGGCAAGGCTCCCAACGGCCGGGCATGGGCAGACCATGGGTCGACCATGATTCGTGGGAGCTGGTCGAGGAAGCCTCGGAAGTTTCGGGACGCGATGTCGCCAATCTTCTCCTTGATGCCGATGCCGATGAACTCAAAGACACCCGAAACGCTCAACTCACTACCTTTGTGTCCAGTTTAATGGTGCTTGATGCCGTTGAACGACTGGGTGTGGAGCCGAATTTTTGCGCTGGGCACAGTTTGGGTGAATACACCGCTCTCACCGCCACCGGGGCCTTGGCTTTTGACGACGGTGTCCGGTTGGTCGTTGAACGAGCCGACGCCATGCACGAAGCCGGGTTGGCTAATCCTGGAACGATGTCGGCAATCCTGGGACTTGACGATGAGCAAGTTGAAGTGGCCTGTCGCCGCGCTGACAGCGATGTCTGGGTAGCCAACTTCAATGCCCCCGGTCAGGTTGTGATCGCCGGATCTGTTGACGGGGTAGCCCGAGCCAGCGCCATTGCCAAAGAACTCGGAGCCAAAAAGGCCATGCCCCTGCCGGTTTCCGGAGCCTTTCATACTCCCTTCATGACTCCCGCCCGCGATCGTTTGCGCCAAGCAATTGCCGCGGCCTCGCCGCGCGACACCGAAGTTCCCGTCATCAGCAACGTGGATGCCTTAGCTCATGCCACAGGAATCCAATGGACCAGTTTGCTGTCGGCTCAATTGTCGAGTCCGGTCCGTTGGAAACATTGTTTGCTGAGCTTGTCCGAAATGGGAGTCACTGATTTTGCCGAACTCGGACCCGGCGGAGTCTTGACCGGAATGGCAAAACGCACCTTGGATGAGGCGCGAACAATATCTATTTCCACACCTGATGAACTCGACAAATTTCTTGATTGGGTGAACGCTTCGTCTCCACGCAGCACATCACAGTTAGAAGGAGAACATCTCTTTGCGGTGGAACGACTCATCGTCAGCCCGGCAGCCGGAGTTTTTTGTCCGGATGCCAGCATTACGTCGGGAACTCACATCAGTGCGGGACAATGCATCGGAGTCGTCGGTGCCGTTGAGGTGTACTCCGCTTTCTCGGGGATATTTCAAGCATTCATCGCCGTCGATGGCGAGCGAGTTACCTCACGCCAGCCCATCGCCTGGTTAAGGACTAGTTGAGATGCCTGCCGTACCAGCTGGAGTTCGCGGTGCCGTGATTACCGGTTGGGGCAGCGCCCTACCAGAAAAAGTCGTCACCAATGATGACCTCAGCAAAACTCTCGACACCTCTGATGAATGGATCACGGAGCGTAGTGGTATTCGTGAACGCCATATCGGAGGAACAACCGCTGAACTGAGCGTCCGCTCCGGAGCGGCGGCTCTGGCCATGGCCGGTATCGATCCTTCAGAGATCGACGCCTTAGTTCTGTCCACAACCACTCCCGACCGCTGCGTTCCGGCCACTTCGGCCACGGTGCAGAACGCTCTCGGTCTGCGCTGCGGCGCTTTTGATATCAATGCCGCCTGCTCGGGTTTTGTGTATGGACTCACGGTTGCCCATGGACTGATCGCCATGGGATCCAACAAAGTTCTCCTCATCGGTACCGATACCTTGTCACGTATTACTGATTGGGAGGATCGCAACACTGCGGTGCTCTTCGCCGATGGGTCCGGTGCCGTGGTCCTCGAGGCCGTTAACGGTCCCGGGCAACTACTCGGATGGGACCTTGATGCCGACGGCTCGGCAGAGAACTACTTGTATGCCGAGTTGGGTGGATTTATCAAGATGGAAGGCAAGGAAGTTTTCCGTCGAGCGGTTCGCATCATGGTTGATAGCGCTGAAAAGTCCCTGCGAGCCGCCGGACTCTCCGCTGACGACATTGACATCGTGGTTCCCCACCAAGCCAACATTCGAATTATCCAAGCCGCTTGTGAACGTCTGTCGATCCCCATGGAAAAAGCGGCCACAGTTCTTCACTACACCGGGAATACATCATCAGCGTCCATTCCCCTGGCCCTCGTTGACGCCGCTAACGCCGGTCGCATCCCCAAAGACGGAATAGTCCTACTCGTTGGATTTGGAGCCGGCATGACGGCAGCCAGTGCCATTATTCGTTGGTCAGGCATCAAATGAAAGTTGCAGTATGAGTCGCGTCGTCTTGGTCACCGGAGGTTCTCGAGGTATCGGTCTGGCAACGGCACGCCGGTTCGCCGCTCTGGGTGATCAGGTGGCAGTCACGTACAACTCCTCTCCCCCACCAGAGGGATTTTTTGGAGTGAAATGTGATGTCACAAGCACAGCCGACGTTGATGCTGCGTTTTCTGCTGTCGAAGAGAAATTCGGGCCCGTCGAGATTCTCGTTTCGAATGCTGGCATCACTCGAGACATGCTGGTTTTACGAATGGCGGAATCCGATTTTGCCGAAGTGATCGATGCCAATCTCACCGCCGCCTATCGAGTGGCCAAACGCGCCACCCAAGGCATGCTCCGGGCGCGCCGTGGACGCATCATTTTTGTTGGCAGCGTGGTGGGCTTGCTGGGTTCAGCGGGCCAGTCAAACTATGCCGCCGCCAAAGCAGGCCTAGTGGGACTATCCCGCTCATTGGCTCGTGAACTTGGTTCTCGATCAATCACCGTCAACGTGGTGGCCCCCGGACCGGTCGCAACCGATATGACTGCGGCCCTCAGTGAGGACCGACTGAAAGTTCTCACTGAGACAGTGCCGCTGGGCCGAATGGCTGACGCGGACGAGGTCGCCGGCGTTATTGCCTTTCTGGCCTCGTCTGATGCCGCTTACATCACTGGTGCGGTGATTCCCGTCGATGGCGGCCTCGGCATGGGTCACTGAATCCATTCCCAACCCAGCACACCGTTTACAGTGGGAGTCACCCAACCGTTGCTGCCGTGACGGCATTAAGTCAGAGGAGAAAACAGTGAGCCAGGATTCGGAACTTTTTGATCGCTTCCGCAAGTGTGCTGTCGATGTGTTGAGTGTGGACCCCGACAAAGTTGTACTTGAAGCATCGTTCGGCGATGACCTCGAAGCCGACAGCTTGGATCTCGTGGAATTGGTTATGGCTCTTGAAGAAGAGTTCGGCGTGGAAGTTCCTGAAAATGAGATAGAAGACGTCAAGACCGTCGGTCAGGCCTTCAACCTCATTACCGGAAAGCTCAAATAGTGACCATGCGCCGAGTGGCAATCACGGGACTCGGCGTCGTTGCTCCCTGCGGCATCGGCCGAGAGCATTTTTGGAATGGCTTACTTGGCCCATCTTTAACTTCGGGTAAGTCGGTCACCATTTCTGATTGGGATCCCCAACCATGGTTCGATAATCCCAAAGAAGCTCGACGCGCCGACCGAGTTGAACAATTCGCCTTGGCCGCCGCCGCTGAAGCTCTGGCTCAAGCTGGCGATGTGGGCGTGGATCCTTCGCGTTACGGGGTGGTCCTGGGAACTGGTATCGGCGGTTTGAACACTCTCGAAGAGCAGATCCAGATCCGTTTGGAAAAAGGTGAACGGCGGGTTTCTCCTTTCCTCGTGCCAATGATGATGGCCAATGCTTCCGGGGCAGCAATCTCTATGCGGTATGGACTGCAGGGTCCGAATGAAACAATCTGCACGGCTTGTGCCGCCTCCACTCATGCGCTTGGTTACGCCGCCCGCCTCATTGCCATGGGACGTTGTGATGCCATGGTGAGTGGTGGATCAGAAGCAGCCGCAACTTTGACTTCTTTGGCCGGCTTCAACAACATGACTGCATTGTCATCGACCGGTCAGAGTCGACCATTTGATCGAGACCGCGACGGATTCGTCATGGGCGAAGGTGCAGCCATCTTTGTGCTCGAGGAATGGGACAATGCAATTCGCCGAGGGGCCACCATCATTGGAGAGATTCTTGGTTCAGCGAGCAACGCTGATGCCCACCACATCACGGCTCCCTCTCCTGGAGGTCGCGGTGCTATTGCCTGTATGCGTTTAGCTCTTGACGATGCCGGACTGCAGCCCAGCGATATCGCATACGTGAACATAGTCCCGTTCCGCGCTACCGTCCTTGGTTGCATAGTCGGTTCCGAAGATCTGAAAACAGGCGCGCATGCCGAGGGCGGCCTGGAT
>JBJOFA010000091.1:0-5945 GCA_046049015.1 Actinomycetota bacterium
AAGGGTTTTGTCGTTCAAAAGAGCTTTCGTCTCCTGAAAGAGGTAACTCTTGTTGGCACTTCCCCCACCCTTGGCCAGAAAAAGAAACTTGTATTGATCACCGTCTACGGCGCTGATTTTAATTTCCGCAGGAAGGTTATTGCCGGTGTTGACTTCGTCGTACATCGTGAGCGGGGCCATCTGGCTGTAGCGCAAATTGCTAGTGAGATAGGTGTTATAAACACCGCGAGCAATAGCTTCCTCGTCGCCGCCTCCGGTGAAGACCATCTGGCCCTTCTTCGCTTTGATAATCGCCGTTCCCGTGTCTTGGCACATGGGGAGAATGCCTCCTGCCGAAATGGCCGCGTTCTTCAGGAGATCAAGAGCGACGAACTTGTCGTTGTCGCTAGCTTCGGGATCATCGAGGATGTTGCGTAGTTGTTGCAGATGGCCAGGGCGCAAAAAATGGGCAATCTCACGCATGCCTTCTTGGGTCAACTTGGTGATTGCCTCGGGGGCGACTTTGAGAAACGTGCCTTCGGAAGTTTCAAAGGTTGAGACGCCCTCGGTGGAGATTTGGCGATAGGGAGTGTCGTCTTTTCCGAGGGGCAGGATTTCGGTGAATTCAAATTCGGCCATAAGGCAACGCTACGTCTGGTTTCGGGTCAACACCGCATCACACCAGTTCTGACGGCGGTGTGCCTTTCAACGGTCCTTGAGTCGTTTTGGCTCAGCAGTTGCTGGGTCGAGGGGCCATTGATGCTTTGGGTAGCGCCCGGCCATGTCCTTGCGAACCTCTGACCAGGAGCCTCGCCAAAAATTACCGAGATCAGAGGTGATCTGAATAGGTCGGTCGGCAGGCGAAAGCAGATGCAGGACCAAAGGCACGCGCCCATCCACGATGGTGGGATGGGTCGCCAGCCCGAAAAGGTCCTGCACTCTTACTCGAACAATCGGTGCGGTGCCCTCGCTCAAAGCTTGCTCGTAGTCGATACTCACCATCTTTTGTGAGGGTGTAGTGAAATGTGTCGGTGCAAGTTCATCAAGGTGCATCCCTATGGGCCAGGGCAGCATGGAGCGAAGAATGACGTTCATGTCGAGAGATTTGACATCATCGATAGAAGTCATGCCGAGAAGAAATGGCTCAAGCCAAATGTCAGCTGATTTAACTAATTCCTTATCACTCCACTGCGGCCACGGCTCACCAATTTCACGCTGGAGGAAATTCACCCGGCTGCGAAGTTGTTGCGAACTGTTCTTCCAGGGAAGTTGAGTGAGGCGATTTTGCTTGAGATAGTCAAGGACTACCGCAGTTGTTTCGGGGCTGGGTTCAGGACGCTTAGTGATCTCAGAGATACGCATTTTCTCAATTCGACGAGTGATGCGTTCGACAAAATCCTGACGCTCGCGATCCCAGGCGACAACATGGTCCTCCACGAGATCTTGGTGAAGTACTTGGGCAATCTCAGACTCTTTCACCGCGGCGCCAAGGCGAATTCGCGCATTTTTTCGATCACCATCGAGATCGGCAGCGACGATGAAGGCTTCGGGTCCCAAGGCATCTCGTGGCGGGCACCAAGCTGCTGTGCCGCTGCGCAATTGAAATTGTCCAGGCTGTCGGCGAATCGCTAGGCGATCGGGATAAGCCAAGAGCAGCACCGCTCCACTGTCGGCAGAGTCGATGGAGTCAATATCAAAGTCAAATCCTGACCTGCGGGCTAAATCACGGGCGCGCTCGCGCACATTTTCAATGGCCCGATGATCTGCTCTTTCGTCGTGATGTTGGCGAGTGATGACATCGATACGAATAGCAATGTCGGCGGGCAATTCATCGGGTCGACCGCGTAGTACGTCTCTTTCATCCAAGAGGGCAGCGATGACACAGGCCAAACTTCGTTGTGAGTTTGAGGCTGCGGTAATCATGTGCGCTAGTCGTGGATGAACTGGAACCGCAAGAATCTTGCGTCCCGTCTCGGTTGGGTGGCCATTGTCGTCAAGAGCTCCCAGCATTTGTAGAAGTGAGCAAGCTCGTTGATACGAGGCATCAGGTGGCCGATCAATAAATGACAAGTCCGCATACGGAGTACCCCATTGGGCAATTTCTAGGGCCAAACCAGCCAAGTCCACCCGATTGATTTCGGAATCGAGATGGGCTCGTCTTGAACCATGTTCGAGCTTGCTCCACAATCGATAGGCAACACCGGGCGATTGACGACCAGCTCGACCTGAACGTTGTTCAGCAGACGCCCGCGAGGTGGGAATCGTGTTCAAACGAGTCATGCCAGTGCGTTGATCATGAATCGGCACTCGTGCTGATCCGGCATCGACCACGATCCGTACACCTTCAACGGTGAGGCTGGTCTCAGCGATATCGGTGCTCAACACCACACGGCGAGTTCCACGGCGTGAAGGTGCTAGGGCTTTGTCTTGGTCGATCAGAGAAAGTGAACCGGCTAGCGGAAAAACATCAATGGTGTCAGCCAAATGGGCGGGCAGCGAAGACTCAAGCAAGGTTTGTGCCCGCCGGATCTCACCTATGCCCGGCAAGAAGACCAGGATGTCCCCTTCATGTTCGCGTAGCGCGCGCCCGATGACGCCAACAGTTGCTTCGATGGGTCGTTCGCCTTTGCGCGGTGGCGCCCAAATGATTTCGACAGGATGTTGACGGCCTTGACTTTCGATAACGGGTGCTGGTCCATCGTTTCCCAAAAGGATTGATAATTTTGCGGCTTCGGCCGTTGCCGACATGGCCAATATGTGCAGATCTGGTCGTAAGGTGCGGCGCACATCAAGACAGAGAGCCAATCCAAGATCTGTTGGCAGGTGGCGTTCGTGGACTTCATCAAAAATGACCAATCCCACGCCAGGTAAAGCTGGATCGTTTTGCAGTCGTCGGGTGAGAATCCCTTCAGTGACAACTTCAATGCGCGTGTTCTTGCCGATAACTCGCTCATCTCGAGTTTGGTAGCCCACCAATTCACCGGGCTCTTGATTGAGTAGGGCCGCTAATCGTCGGGCTGCCGCCCGCGCCGCTAAGCGCCGCGGCTCGAGCATGACCAGACGCTGACCTTCCATCCACGGCTCGGTGATCAACCGTAAGGGGATGAGCGTCGTTTTGCCAGCCCCGGGTGGTGCAACCAGCACTGCGGTTTCGCGGCTCGCCAAAGCATCGCGAACATCGTCAACGATGTCTTCGACTGGGAGATCAGTGAGAGGTATCAGATCGTGAATGGCATTAGCCAAGTGCTGGGGTGCCGGCGAAGGCGCCTGGATCGCCGGCGAGGGGAATGGTGGGCGCAGTCCAGGCTGTCGTTGTGGCGATTTCTTTAGCCACTGATCTCCAAGTTTTTGGATCCCAGCCCTGAGCCACCGCCGGCACCGTACCGTCAGACTGAATAAACACGAAAGCTGGCAAAGATTCCAGCCCCAAACTGCGCACGACGGATCGGTCTGGATCGGCAAAGACCAAGAACTCGCGGTTCAAGGGACCGAGAAACGCACGAGCCTCATCAGCCGAACAGGTCAGAATGAAATTGGATCGAACTGCGGATCCGCTAAAGGCGCGTAGAACTCGGGCCGCAGTTTGCAGAATCCAAGAGCTCTCATTGGTGTAAGGGTCAAGAACAACCGAGGCCAGATGAAAAGTAGTCAGCCAGGAACTCAGTGGCCGAGACGGTTGGTCCTCAGAGCCGGGTGCTCCCAGGTCGGGAAGTACTGGTTCGAGGACGAGGTCAAGCGAGGGATTCGTTACCACGCCTTAGACGGTAGCGGATTGACCCGGGGACCGCGATCTTCGCCCCGTGATATCAGCAATAGGAAATTCTTCGCCACTGGCCTCCGATACCTGGGTAGCCAGACGACACTTTTTGGCATGTTTTCGCGCCCAATGGTTGGGTTCAGTGGGGTTGGGGGAGGACGGGTAGGGTCAGAGCATGGCCAATAAACGCGCTTCCATCACCATGACCGACGATGAAAGGCAGGCGTACCTCGAAGAGCAAACGGTGCTCAACGTGGCCTCGATCGGACCCACCGGCCACCCACATCTCGTGGCCATGTGGTACGTGATGATGGACGACAAAGTTACTTTCTGGACTTTCGGAAAGAGTCAGAAGGTGGTCAACCTGCGGCGTAACAACAAGATCACCGGTCTTATTGAGAGTGGCGACTCCTACGAACAACTCAAAGGTTTAGAAATCGTGGGATCGGCGCAGCTCATCGAGGACTACGACACGATCTTGGCGATTGGCAAAGCGGTTGGACTCAAGTACAACGGCGAAGGGGCCATAAGCCACGCCGCTATGCCTTTCCTTGAAGCTCAAGCCCGTAAGCGCATTGGTATTGCCATTGATGCAGAAAGCTTTGTTTCTTGGGATCACTCCAAGATTGGCGGCGGCTACTGACGTAGACCTGTTGGCGAGGCAGAACAACTGGTCTAACGAAGTTGACCCGTCTGTCGCCGTTGTCCGGGTCGATTGGCGCCAAAGGCGGCGTCGGCAATTGCTAGGGCCGCATTTTCGAGTTGAGTCTCTGGTCCAAGCAGACCCACGGTGAATCGCAAAGAGTCAGGATGCTCTCTTACCAGGAATGGCTCCCCAGGAGCTGAGCCAATGCCCCGAGCAGCCAAGGTCATAGATGCATCGCGCTCATTTTCAACGGCCACCCATAAGTTGATGCCATCCGAGCCCGTAGTACCGACTCCGCGTTCGGACAAGATGTCCACCACTCGGCGACGGCGAGCGGCGTACTCTTTGCGAGCCTGATCAAGCGTTTCCAATGTGTGTTGGTCGTCTAGAAGTTCTACTAAGACCGCCTGAAGAATCCGGCTACTCCACCCCGGTCCGAGTAAGCGTCTATTTGCTACTCCGGTTACGACTGCTCCTGCACCGCCAACAGCGGCCAAGCGTAGATCTGGCCCATGACTTTTAGAAAAACTAAGAATGTGCACCGTTTGAGCGGGCAGAAATGTCCCAATACTGTGCAATGAGCCCGAGGCGATATCGCCCGAATGATCGTCTTCGATGATGACCAACGAATGATCGGTTTGACCGAGTGAAGCGCTGTCTTTTATACAGCCGGCGAGTTGTGAGGCTCGCTGCTTTGACATGGTCACCCCGGTCGGATTTTGGGCCCGCGGTTGCAGAAAGAATGCTGCTGGTCTCCGTGCTAGAGCGGCGCGAAAACTAGTGAGGTTCAGTCCCTCTTCATCGAGTTCAACGCCAATTACTTCCACGCCTATTTGCTCCAACAGATCGAGCAGAGGAGGAAAAGTTGGATGTTCGACAATCACTCGATCTCCGAGTCGAAGAACTAATCGCGCCAAACGATCAAGGGCATCCATGGCCCCATCAACCACCGTGATTTCTTCCGGAGTGAAGGGCCAACGTCGCCGCAGGGCTTCTTCCAAAGCGGGCAGAACCGGCTGATCTAAGTAACTATTGGTCAAAGAGCGACCGCTGACTCGGGCTAAGGCTTCGCCGAGGTCGGGGAGCAGGGCTGAGTCAGGAGTTCCCGTAGATAAGTCGAGAAAACTGCTACCGGGTAGAGGGCCGGCCGCGGCAATTCGTCGGTAGCGGCGCGGCCCGCCGGGACCCGTTGGTTGACGGACGAATGACCCGTTGCGACCGAGGGTTTCAATAGCCCCGATATCAGTGAGGGCCTTCCAGGCCTCGCCAACTGTGGTGGGGGAGACGCCCAAACGACGGGAGAGTTGACGCACGGTCGGCAAGCGGGTGCCGACTGCCAAGTCTCCGGCGGTGATCATTCGTCCGAGAGCGCCGGCGATACCGCGCGCCGATCGATCGTCGATGGCGTCAGCGAGAGATTCGAGCATGGGACTTTTGAGAGTAGGTGTTTCGGTGGGGTGAAAGCATTGTCCTGGCTGGGTAGGTCAGCGCACATGGCGCGCACGATCTCCTCGACGGCTGCGATGCCGCGCGGCGTATGCGTGCCGCGGATCTGCTCGACGA
>JBJOFA010000092.1:0-5841 GCA_046049015.1 Actinomycetota bacterium
CCTGATGCCTTGGCGCTCTGGCGAGATAGCAAAGTAGCGCGCCAATGTTTCGGTGATGACGTTCATCACTGGGTTTTGCGATCGGCTGAATCTGAATGGGAGAGTTTCAATCGCCACGTTTCTGATTGGGAATTGAAACGTTATTTCGAACGGATTTGAAAAACTCTTCAAGATCGACATCCATGCAAAACAACCGACATGAAATTTGCCGGCCAACTTTTAGATCGCCAACTTTTGAATTAATGGAGAAAATGACGTGAGCTCAGGCCGTTTGCAAGGAAAAGTCGTACTCATCACCGGAGCAGCGGCCGGCCTAGGCCGAGTTGGCGCTGAGATGTTTGCTCGTGAGGGGGCCATGGTCGTGGTCGCTGACCTTGTAGATGGCGATGATGTCATCGATGGCATTGCCGCAGATGGTGGCGAGGCTTCGTTCGTTCGCTGTGACGTGAGTGATGAAGCATCAGTTGAGGCTGCCGTGGCCTTTGCCGTTGAGACCTACGGTGGACTGAATGTTTTGTACAACAACGCTGGTGTGATGTTGAGCGATGATGACGATCCGGTGAACACGCCGACGTCTGTGTATCACAAGACGATGGATATCAACGTTCTTGGTTCACTTCTTGGTTGTCGCTACGCCATACCTGCCATGTTGAATTCAGGTGGTGGATCAATCGTGAATGTGGCGAGTTTTGTGGCTCACATGGGCGCGGCCACACCACAGATTGCTTATACGGCCTCGAAGGGCGCGGTATTGGCCATGACCCGTGAAATTGCCGTGATCTACGCCCGCCAGGGTATTCGCGCTAATGCCCTGTGTCCGGGTCCCATCATGACTCCGCTCTTGGCCAAGTTCTTGAGCGATGAGGAGCGTCGTAACCGGCGGCTCACCCATATCCCTATGGGTCGTTTTGGTCAGCCAGAGGAAATCGCGCATGGAGCCCTTTTCTTGGCCTCAGACGAAAGCAGCTGGATGACCGGGCAGTCGCTGATCATTGACGGTGGCATCACCGCGGCTTACGTGACACCTGAATAATTCTCAACTCAAGACGACAGTGCCATTGGCGGTCAATATTTCAGCAGCCAAACCAGCGCGGTCGGCATAGTTCAGCGAAATCTTTGACTCGTCGTCTCCTAATGTCGCCTGATCGCTCACCGCAGAGAGCACCAGGTCAATAGTGCGCGGATGAGGGTGGAAGAGATCAAGGGTCAGCAGTGTTCCTCCAACTGGGATGGTTTCAGATGGATGAACCGTGCGACCCCAATCAATGAAGAAGGGCAAAACCCCACCGAGGGCAAAGTCATTGGGAAGTGCTTCGTCGCCATCGAAAAACTCGTGAATCAAGGAAATTCCAGGCGAGGTCAATGTCCATTCCAAAACCACGCCGTCGGGTCGGCGCCGAGACATTGATCGAATGACACCGGGATCGAATCCAACTGATTGAGCGGCGGTCACGACCTCCGAGAGTGGACGGTGAGGAGCGGCGCACCAGGCCACAAGGCGAGCCTGATCTAGATCATCAATTCCAAAAGCGCGGGGACCCTCCGGCTCAGGTTGGGCTGGATCGGGGCCAATTATTTCCAAGTAGGTACGCCCTCCGAGCCCCAGTAGAGCATTGAAAGTGCCAAGGCCTAAATGGGCTCCTCCCGGGGATGGAGCGACGCCGAACTCTTTCTCCATATCGGCCACGGTGGCCTGAAGATCGGGGGTGGCGTAGACCAAATGGTCAATGTGAAGGTTTTTACCCATGGTGACCCCCAGAGCCTGCCAAACTCAAGGACATGTCTGAAACTCCTGAGGATGCCACCGGTCCAATTCCCGTCTTTGGCACGGGACCTAAAGTCGCCTTTATTGGATTGGGAGTCATGGGAAGCCCAATGGCTGGCCATCTTTCGCGGGCTGACTATCGAATAACGGTCTACAACCGCACCGCCTCAAAGGCCTTGGCTTGGGTGGCTCAGAATCAAGGTCTGGCGGCACCTACTCCTGCCGAGGCTGCTGAGGGTGCCGACTATGTGATGGTGTGTGTGGGAAATGACCACGATGTTCGTGAAGTAGTACTCGGCTCCCTAGGAGCGTTGTCGTCAATGTCTCCAGGATCAGTTCTCATCGATCACACCACTGCTTCAGCCACTGTTGCTCGAGAACTGGCCCAGGCCTGTCGAGAGCGCGGTGTTGGATTTGTCGACGCGCCGGTATCGGGCGGCCAGGCCGGTGCGGTCAATGGAGCATTGACCATCATGTGTGGCAGCGATGAGGAAAGCGTTTTTCAACGCGTCAAGAATATTTTGTCACCGTATGCCCGGGCCTGTGAGTTGCTGGGTCCAGCGGGTTCGGGACAATTGACCAAGATGGTGAATCAGATTTGTATTGCCGGCATTGTCCAAGGATTATCCGAAGGGGTCAACTTTGCCCAACGAGCCGGTCTAGATGTCGAAGCGGTGGTCAATGTCATCGGCAAGGGGGCAGCTGCCAGCTGGCAGATGGATAATCGGGCTAGTTCAATGGGTCGAGGCGAGTTCAACTTTGGCTTTGCCGTGGAATGGATGCGCAAAGACTTGGGTATTTGTCTGGAGGAAGCCGAACGTAACGGCGCTCGGCTGCCTCTCACCGCCTTGGTCGATCAGTTCTATGCCCATGTCATGGCCCGCGGTGGCGCTCGATGGGATACCAGCAGCCTGGTTCACCTTTTGCAAAACGATTGAGGCGAAGTCTCAAGTTGCCCGCAGAAGGTCCTAATGTGGCCAATGGCGGTTGATTTGTCATGTTTCGACCAGCTAGCAGTAAGTTCGCAACGGGGGTGTGTCCATCATGAATAGTCGCGACAAATTGATTGAACAGGCCCGAACGACGATTACCCATAACAAAGCCGGTACCACCCATCTCACCGAATCGGTGACGACCATTCCGGCTTCGAATTATTTCGATCCGGCTCGCTGGCAACGAGAGGTGGATCTCATTTTCAAACGAGTACCACTGCTCATTGCCACTTCAGCAGAGATCAGCGAACCCCACATGTACAAAGCCATTGAAGTTGTGGGAACACCGATTCTCTTGACGAGAGATGGTGATGGAGTGCTACGAGCTTTCGTCAACATGTGCAGTCATCGGGGGGCCATGCTCGTTGATGAGGGGGTGGGTTCGACCCGTCGATTCGCTTGCCCGTATCACAATTGGACCTATGACCAGGCTGGAAGCCTGGTCGGCATTTTCAAACAGGAAGATTTCGGTCCCCTCGACACAACATGTCTCGGTTTAACGGCCTTACCAATTGCCGAGCGAGCCGGAATGGTCTGGGTCATTTTGTCGCCAACGTCATCGCTCGACTTTGATGCCTTCTTGGCGGGTTATGACGAGATGATGGAGCTTTGCGGTTTTGCCGATATGCACCACTACGGGTCGCGACGTATTCCGGGACCGAATTGGAAAGTGTCCTTCGATGGCTACGTTGACTTTTATCACCTTCCGATTCTGCACAAAAATACTTTTGGTCCCCAGATGTCTCCTGATGCGCTCTTTCATAGGGTTGGACCACACCAACGAGTAACTGGTCCCCGAGGGTCGTGGGCGAAATTGGAAAACCGGGCTCTTGAGGATTGGCCTGACTGGGCTCTAGTCGGTGGAGTCTGGAGCGTCTTCCCGCACGCTTCGATTGCCGGCTTTGATATTGGTGACCACAAGATGTACCAAGTGGCGCGGATTTTCCCTGGAAACACTGCCGATGAGTCGGTGACTTACTTGGATTTCATTTCCACGGCCCCACCGACTCCTGAAAATATTGCAACCATCGAAAAGCAAATTTTATTTTTGGAAAATGTAGTGCGCGACGAGGACTATGCCACAGGGTTGAAAATTCAACGAACAGTGAAGACGGGTGCGAAAAAAGAGTTCTTCTTTGGCCGTAACGAAGGTGGAGCCCAATACGTGCATGGTTGGCTGGACGTTCTTCTTGAGACCGCTGACGATGATCTGAATGATGTTTTCCGCCGCGGTGTCGACGCTGGTCGTCTGGTGAACCCGTGAGCGGAGATCAGTCATGACTGGTGTTGGTCTTTGTCTGCCTCAACTGGGACCCCATGTCAACGCCAAGGTTATTGCGGAGTTTGCTCGACGGGCCGAGGCGCTTGGGTACTCGAGTCTTTGGGTTCAGGACCATTTCATGTATCCGCTGACTCCCGAGCGCGGTTATGGAGGATCGGGAGTTCTGCCGCCTGAACAGTACAAGTCAGTTTTTGCACCGTTGGAAACACTGGCCTTTGTCGCCGGGGTGACGTCACGGGTCATTTTGGGTACCAGTATTTTGGTGGCTGGTAATCACTGGCCGGTTTCATTAGCCCAACGTCTAGCCACCATTGATCACATGTGTGATGGTCGATTGATTGTTGGTCTTGGTGTGGGATGGAACGCTGAGGAACATCGAGCTTCGGGAACCGATATTGAAACTCGCGGCCGACGTATGGACGATTTCATTCCGGCTTTATTGGCTTGTTGGGAAGAAGACCCAGTGTCGTATGAGGGACCGTTCTTTCAGATTCCCTCGTCTCATGTAAATCCCAAACCGCGTCGTCGTCCGGTTCTTTTATCGGGCATGTGGTCCAAGGCTGGTCTTGAACGCACGGCTCGGTGGTTTGATGCCTGGAATCCTGCAGGAATGCCAGTAGGCAAAGTGGCCAAGATGGCGGCCACCATCAATGCTCTACGGCAAGACGATCAAGAACCGATACAAATTTATTATCGATCCTTTGCCCAAGCACCCCTTGGTCCCCTTGCCGAAGATGGGACCAATCTTCAGTCCATGGTGCGTGAGGCCCGTGAAGCTAATGAAGCAGGATTTGCTGAAATTACCTTGGAGCACAATTTCTGGTCTCAGATAAACGAACCGAATGACTGGCTGAAAATTCCCGAGATCTACGCACCAGTACTTGAAGCCGCCCGGTCATAATTCAGAGCGCGGGATTCAGATCAGCGAATCAGGGTGGCGAAGTAGCTCGACAATGCTCTGACAAAACTCAGCAGCTGGAGCTCCATCAAAAACCCGATGGTCCCAGGTCAAACTCAATGTCAGGCGTTTGACAGTTGAGATCTTCCCTTTTTTCTTGACCACGATGTCATCGCGTAGGCGGCCAACTCCCAAGATGGCTGCGTTTGGAGGATTGATGACTGGAGTGAATCCGTCAACACCAAACATTCCCAACGCGGTCACGGAAAAAGTTCCCCCCTCTAGGTCTTCAAGACGAAGCTGGCCCTCTCGTGCGGCGGTAGCCAAACGCTTACTTTCTTGGGCAATGGCGAAAAGCGATGAACTATCGGCATGGCGAATCACCGGAACGACCAGACCACCAGGAATTGCCACGGCCAAACCGATATGTACATCAGGTAATTCGGCTATGGCATCCCCAACGATCTGAGCATTCACGTAGCGGTGCTGAGCAATAGCGCGCCCTGATGCGGCGAGTAGGTAATCCGTGATTCCGGGAGTGATTGCGGAGTTACGGAGTTCTTCGCGATGTTCGATGACCTGATCAAAGTCGGCATCCATATGCAAGGTCAACTGGGCCATTTCGTGAAGCGAGGAATGCATTCGTTTGGCAATGGTGCCGCGCATGCCAGACATTTTCTTGGCTCCCAACGGAGGCTCGGCGCGAACCGGGGGAGCCGTGGCTACCGAAGAAGGAGCTACGCCTACCGATGGCGCAGCCAGTCGTTGACGTACGTAGAGAGCCACATCGTCGCGTTCGATACGGGATCGGTCCGGCGGTGTTGGCACATGATGAAGATCGATGCCAAGTAAATCGGCAAGTTGGCGAGCCGCGGCAGTGGCCATGACCTGTCCGTGATCCAGC
>JBJOFA010000093.1:0-5823 GCA_046049015.1 Actinomycetota bacterium
CTTGCCTAAACCACTCGGCCACGTCGCCAACCGGACTGGCGAACCAAACCGGAGTCGCCAGTGTAACCCGGCCACATCTCTGAACCCATGCCCAGATTTCTCTCATTCCCCTGCTGAAGTTCGCACTCGTCGTGAGAAACTGGTCCCATGAATTTCACTTCGTCCTCGAGGCTCCGTCGTTTTCAAGCGCTCACTATCGCCTCGGTTTGCCTGCTAGCCGCTTGTGGGTCCGAGTCCGATGGAACTGATGGAACTAGTAGCTCCCCTGACACCACCGTCGCCACCGAGGAGCAAGCAACGACCTCCACGACTCCACTCGCCGAACTGGCAACCGCCTATTCCCGTCCCGGCCCCTACCCCGTTGGAGTCACGTCGTATGCCCTCGAAGGCGGCAACCAAGTTGAGGTCTGGTACCCAGCGGTCGCCACGACAACAGGTAGCGATTCCTACGATGTACGGGATTTCGTCCCTCCAGCAATTCGTGACTTGCTCACCGCCGATATACCGGCCACGTTCACCTATCCCGCCGGCCGTGGTGCTGAAGCCGCCGAAGGATCATTTCCGGTGGTGCTCTTTAGCCACGGCTTTAGCGGCATGCGCTTCCAAAGCACTTTCCTCACCGCTCACTTGGCGAGTTGGGGCATGATCGTGGCAGCACCCGACCACTGGTCACGCGATCTCTTCCATACATTGAGCGCTCCAGTGGGCGACCGAGCTTCAGCCGTGACCGAACTTCTTGCCACTCTCGATCTGGTTACTGCCGAGAACTTAAAGCCAGAATCAATTTTGGCCGAGCGCGTCGACACCGAGCGCGTCATTGCCTTGGGCCACTCTGCTGGTGGTGGAACGGTACTTCAAGCAGCATTTGATGATCGCGTGGACGGCTACATCTCCATGGCTTCCGGCGTGTTGTCGCTTTCTGGACCAGAAAGCAGCACTCCGCCAACTACTGCAGAACTCCCGGCTAAGCCATCATTTTTCATCGCCGGTCTTTTGGATCAAATCGTCTCCGCGAATGACGTGACCCGGGCCTCGTATGAACTCGTCCCCGGTCCGAGTCGTCTATGGATCATTGACGGTGTCGGACATAACGGATTTGATGATTTCTGCACCCTGGGTAATGGCACAGGGATCATCGGACTGGCTGAAGCATCGGGTCTAGGACCATTGCTCGAGGCTCAACCACAATTGCGACGTCTCGGCGAAGACGGCTGTCTGCCACCGGCTGAACCAGTAGAAGTCGGCTTTCCGCTCATCCGACATTCGATTACCGCTCAACTGCGATTTTGGTTCGGCGACGATGCCGAGGCCATTGGTATCGGGCCCGAGGTAGCCAATGGATACGACCTGGCTGTTGAAATCGCCTTTAAAGACTGACCGAGAACGGGTACTTGCCTCTCAGGGTCTACGGTAAGAGACATGGCCGCACATAAAGACCCAAGCAATCAGCAAGTGACCGTCATCAAAGGCGGGACAATTGTCGACGGCACGGGTGCCCCAGGTTTTGTAGCCGACGTCGCAATTCGCGGCAATCGCATTGAAGCCATTGGACACAACTTGTCAGGAGACATCACAGTTGATGCCACTGGTCGCGTCGTGGCCCCCGGATTCATTGACATCCATACGCATTACGACGCTCAAGTTTTTTGGGATCCGGCACTGACACCATCGTGCTATCACGGCGTCACCACTGTGGTGGCCGGTAACTGCGGGTTTTCGATCGCCCCCACCAAACCCAGTGACCGCGAACTCATCGCCCACACCATGGAAAAGGTTGAAGACATGGATCCGGCGACCCTCGAAGAGGGCATCCCTTGGGAATTTGAATCATTCCCCGAATATCTCCGAACAGTTGAACGACGCGGCACTCTGCTGAACTTTGCCTCCTACATCGGCCACACCCCGTTGCGGCTGTATGCACTAGGCGATGAGGCAGTCGGACGTCCGGCAACACCAGAAGAAATCGACCGTATGGTGAAAATTGTCGACGAGGCCATGGATGCTGGCGCCGCCGGATTCGCCACCAGTTTTGCCATCACACATCGTGGCGCCGATGGTCAACCCATTCCCAGTCGCTGGGCCGAGCGGGACGAAATCGAAGCGTTGTTCTCCGCCGTTGGTCGATCTGGTCGTGGTGTCATTGGGGTGAACGGCGGCGACGGTCTCAGTTTCGCCGACTGCTACGAACTCCAACCCAAAGTCGGAGCCCCCATCACCTACACCGCACTTCTCACCACCTCACAAGGCACCCACCTGCAGGCGCTCGAAGTTCACAAGAGGGGAATGGCTGAAGGAGTAGACGTCTGGCCGCAGGTCTCATGTCGCCCATTGGCTTTCTCCATGACCATGGTGGAGCCCTTCACACTCAATACCTCGCCGATTTTTGCTGAACTTATGCCCAAATCGCTTGATGAACGGCGAGCCGCGTTTGCCGATCCGGCATGGCGTCAACGGGTGCGCGTTGGTTGGGAGAACAAACAAGGATTGGTCCCCCGCTGGGATAGTTACGAAATTATGGAATCAGCGACCTCACCGGAGCTCATTGGCCGGCGCCTTGCCGATATTGCTAATGAGTCTGGCACCGACCCGTTCGACCTCTTACTCGAATTGGCTCTCCTCGAGCCCGATCTGAAGTTGCGAGTCAAAGCCATGCTTGCCAATGACGATGCTGATGGCGTGGCGATCTTGCTGCAAGCCGAAGGTTGCACGCTCGGCCTCAGCGATGCCGGGGCGCATGTTGGTCAACTCTGCGATGCCGTTCTTCCTACTGACCTTCTTGGCACCTGGGTTCGTGATCGCCAGGTGCTCTCCCTTGAACAGGCCGTGCACAAACTCACCCAGGTTCAGGCGCAATTGTTCGGCTTTACAGATCGCGGCGTCTTACGCGAAGGCGCCTTTGCCGACATTGTGGTCTTCGATCCAGCCACGGTTGAACCCGGCCCGGTCCGGCGAGTGCGTGACTTCCCCGCCAATGGCGAACGTCTCACCGCCGATCAACCAACTGGGGTCCATCACCTCTTCGTCAATGGTGTCGAAGTGCAACGCGATGGCCAATTGATTGCCTCTGCCCTGTCAGATCGCCCTGGTGTTCTGGTATCGCCCGATAGGCGCTGAAAAAGATTTCGCTTAGGAGGCGACCTTTTCGGTGGTGACTTCGTAGTTGATCGGCAACGTCTTTAGACCGCCAACGAAGATTGTCTTCATCCACTTCGGTTCACCGGCCAATTCAATTGAGCGTAAACGCGGCAAGAGTTCCTTGTAAAAGGCCCGCAACTCCATCCGCGCCAGCATCGCCCCCAGGCAATAGTGAACGCCAAAACCAAACGACAAATGTTTATTCGGCGAACGTCCCACATCAAAGGCGAACGGATTAACAAACGCGTCCTCATCACGATTTCCTGATGGATACGACAGCAAAACTGAATCGCCTTTTTTGATGACCTTGTCACGTAGCGCATAGTCCTCGGTCGCCGTCCGCATGAAATGCTTGACCGGAGTTACCCAGCGAATAATTTCATCGACTGCGGTGTTCATCAATGACATATCACTTTGCAGTCTCTTGAGCTGATCAGGGTGCTCGATGAAGGCATGAATTCCTCCAGCCATAGCTGACGCCGTGGTGTCATGACCGGCTGTCGCCGTGATCACGTAGTACGAAATGGTTTGCATCAACGTGAGGTCTTCACCATTGATCTTGGCGTTCGCCACAACCGAAGCCATGTCACCGGTTGGATTCGCCCGCCGATCCTCAGTCAATTTCGTGAAATAGGCAAAGAAGTCCTGCACGACTGCGATGAGATCTGATGGATCTCCACTTCGTTGCAAATCTTCGTCGGCTGAACCAAAGAGCTCTTGAGTCAGCTTCAACATGCGACCGTAGTCACTTTCTGGTAGTCCCAAGATTGACAAGATCACGTTCAACGGTAGATACATGGCAATGTCTCGGGCAAAGTCGCAACTGTTGCCCATCTCAGCCATCTTGTCGACATATCGCTTGGCATACATCGCCAGCATGTCTTCGAGCTTGCTCAAGTTTTTGGGAAGAAACCATTCGGCAGTTACCCCGCGCAACTCGCGATGCTCAGGATCATCAACATGGATGAGAGTGCGCAGCATGTCGCCATTGGCTGCCCGACGTGCGTCATCCTCGGCTCGACCAAGCACGGGGCGCGGTTCGTTCAGGAAAATTTGATTACGAGCCTCAATATCGAAGATGTCTGCCGACTTGGTAATGGCATAGAAAGGGTTGAAACCCGGACCTTCCACCCAATGCACCGGATCCTCGCGACGCAACATGGCACAGGACCGATGGAAATAGTCCTCGTCGGCGTAGGCCGCAGGGTCGACGAAGACCATTCCGGCTTCGGTGATAGTGGACGGCTGACGATCAGACATGGTTCTCCAATGCACTCTTTGACAAGTTCTCAGGGCTCTGTTTAGTTCCCTCCCTCCGCTACGGCAAGGGTCTCAGGCCCATTTCCCACACCGATTGGTCTGTTCGCTAGGGTCGAAGCGAGAGCCGGATCAAAAGCGGCTTTCATGGCTTATGTGAAGTTAAGGGGGGTTGAGATGACGACCGCGCATGAAGACATCGTTGCTACACGTGATCCTGGAGCAGGAATTAAGCAGGATCGCATTTATCTTCACGGTAAACCCATTGGACCTATCCTGCACTTGGCCGAGGAGCGGGCTCGACTCGATGCCCTGCGTTGGCAAAATTTCGACATCAAACGACTAGGGGCCACCATCGGCGCCGAAATCGCAGGTGTTGACCTCCGACAACCGCTCTCACTCGACGTCATCGACGAACTTCGGCAGGCTCTCTATGCCTACAAGGTGATTTTCTTCCGTAACCAACCGCTTTCACCTGAGCAACATGTGGCCTTTGCCTCGCGCTTTGGCCAATTGGAAGTCCATCCCTTCATCCCGTCTAATACGGGTCAGCCAGAGCTCGTTCGATTCGAAAAGACTTTCGATGTGAAGGGTTACGAAAACACTTGGCATCACGATGTGACTTGGAGAGAAACGCCTTCGATGGGCGCAGTACTGCACGCCATCAAAGTTCCAGAATGCGGAGGTGACACCCTCTTTTCCGATATGTACGCCGCCTACGAAGGGCTCGACGTGCACACTCGCGACCTCATTGACACTTTGAACGCCGAACACGACTTCGTGAAATCTTTTGGTCGCCAAGTACCTGCTGATAAAGCCGCCGAGATGCGCGCGAAATACCCCGCGGTTCTACATCCCTTAGCTCCGCGTCACCCCGGCACAGGGCGTCGACATCTCTACGTCAACCCAATATTCACCAATCACATTGTGGGACTTGATCCGAAAGCCAGCGACAAGATGCTGGCTGAATTATGGAACGAAAGTGATCGCCCTGAATATCAGTGCCGTTTCCACTGGGAAGCCGATTCCATCGCCTTTTGGGATAATCGCGCCTGTCAGCATTACGCCTGCAGTGATTATTGGCCGGAGATACGCATCATGGAGCGAGCCAGCATCGTCGGCCAACGCCCTACTCGCTAATCGGAGAACGACCATGAGCGACACACCGCAACCAGAGCCAAACTTTCGTGTTGAACTCGGTCGTGGTGGCCGAGGTCCAGCTGGGCCTTCCGTTCGATCAGAAGTTTCCCTACTCTCACCAGACTTCTACGCTGACTTTGACTCCCTCACCTCGTGGATGCGTTCTGAGGCTCCTCTGTATTGGGATGATGAAACCGGCATCTGGGGTGCGGCATCCCACGAACTTGTATCCCTCATGAGTCGAGAGTGGCGCACGTTTTGCTCAGGCCAAGGGTCGCGACCCGAGAGTTC
>JBJOFA010000094.1:0-5791 GCA_046049015.1 Actinomycetota bacterium
GCGTTCGGTGTGGTTCGTGAGGAGCGAGCGAAACGTTTCGATGAAGCACTAACAGTTCTTCGCGCTTGTTGGACGCAAGAGCGAATCACGCATCACGGAAAGTATTTTCACTACGACGATTTACGAGTCGAACCTAAACCTCTTCAAAACCCGCCAGAGGTTTGGTTAGGGGGCATTGCTCCGAGTGAGTTGAAACGAGTCGGCCGACTCGCAGATGGCTGGTTGCCCAGTTTTGTGACACCTGAAGATGTTCGACAGGGCCGCCAAGTAGTACAGGAGGTCGCCAACGAACATCATCGCTCTATCGATGAGGAACATTTTGGAGCGCTGATCCCCTACACCTTTGGACCATTGCCGGAGGCGCTCGAAGTAGGCCTTCGGACGCGACGCCCCGATTTGAATGATGTGGGTCAACTTGTGCCTAAAAGTTGGCCAGAACTTCAAGACATGATCGGACGGTTCGTGGCAGAAGGCTTTTCTAAGTTCGTAGTCCTTCCAATTGTCGAACCAAGTTCGTCAGGTGCTTGGGAGGACCATCTTGCTGAAGCGGCAGAACATCTACTTCCTCTACAGACCTGAAACGAGTAATTGCTCAAGTTGTGAGTAACTGGGTACCAAAGTGACGCGATTTGGCACACTTTCGCGCCCAATGGGGTTATTGATTGGGGTTATTGATTGCTAGCGGCCGGTTTCTCGGTATGGGGTGTCAAGGAACGGGGGCCAATCCCCACCACCGTGCACTGCCAGGGATGCCCCACTCACATAGCCCGCTAATTGCGAAGCGAAAAATACACATACATCGCCAACCTCTTCCGGTGTTGCCAAACGGCCAATTGGAATCTGGGCTCCAGTGCGACGCACGCCTTCTTCATCGCCGTAGTGCAGATGTGCCAACTCGGTACGTACCATCCCCACGGTCACGATGTTGGTCCGCACCTTGGGCAGCCACTCCTGACCAACAGTGCGAGTGAAATTCGCCAATGCCGCCTTGGCCGCCCCATAGGCCGCCACGGTCGGCGCCGGCCGTTCGGCAGAAACACTTCCGATGTTGATAATCGACCCGCCATTGGCCTGGGCCTGCATAATTTTGTTGGCCGCCTGGCTGCACCACATGGCGGCGAAGAAATTCACCGCCATGATCTTTTGATCAAAGTTGGGTGACGACACCGCAGTATCAGCCGGCGGACTTCCACCGGCATTGTTCACCAAGACGTCAAGCCGTCCAAAACGTCCATGGATACCGTTAAAGAGTTCTTCTATCTGGTCCGGTTGGCGCAGATCGACGGCATAGGTCGCCCAACTAGGGGGCAGCCCATCAGGAATTGAACGAGCGCAGACCACCACTGTGGCTCCGGCATCCTCAAATCTCTGGGCAATCCCCCGGCCAATCCCCTTGGTCCCACCAGTTACCAAGACAACCTGTTCCGAAAAGTCAATGGTCAATGCCACGCCAGAACCATACTGTCCCATCTTTCGTTTCTGACGCTTCGTCAGATGGGGAGTACGCTCGCTTCGTGGGAATTACTTCGACAATTGATGATCGTGGCGTGGCTGAGATCGTTATGGACTGTCCGCCGGTGAACGCTTTGACGGTCGCTGAGTGGTTTGAGCTCGCCGAAACTGTCACGGCTTGTGGCGCAAATAGCCAGGTTCGGGTGGTCGTATTGCGCGCTGAAGGTCGGGGTTTCAACGCCGGGGTGGATATCAAAGAGATGCAGAACACCACCGGTTTTGATGCTTTGATTGGGGCCAATAAAGGCTGCTTCGCTGCCTTTGCCGCCGTCTATGACTGCCCGGTACCGGTTATTTCGGCCGTTGCGGGCTTTTGCGTCGGTGGCGGCATTGGACTGGTGGGCAACAGCGACATCATCGTGGCTAGTGATGACGCATTTTTTGGACTGCCCGAAGTTGACCGGGGCGCTCTCGGTGCGGCCACCCATCTGGCTCGACTCGTCCCGCAACACAAAATGCGAGCCATGGTTTACACCTCGGCCACGGCTACGGCCGCTGAGCTCTTGGCCTTTGGCAGTGTGTTGCGAGTTGTCCCTCGCTCTGAGTTGCGCGCCGCCGCATTCGAGATCGCCCACAACATCGCCGACAAACATCCCACGGTGATTCGGGCTGCTAAAGAGAGTTTGAATGGCATTGATCTTTGGGATGTAAAACGCAGCTATCGCTTCGAACAGGGTTTCACTTTTGAACTCAATCTGACTGGTGTCAGTGATGAGCTACGAGATGACTTCGCCGGAACGAGTAAGACCGGCGACAAGAATTCCACAGGTCCGACATCATGACCTCATCTCCTCGAAGCAAAGTCATCACCGAGGATCAAGCCATTGCCCAGTTATCAAATGGCATGACCATTGGTATCGGTGGATGGGGTAGCCGACGCAAGCCCATGAGCTTGGTGCGCGCTTTACTTCGAAGTGACCTCACTGATCTGACTGTTGTTTCCTATGGTGGACCAGACGTTGGCTTACTTTGCGCCGCCGGCAAAGTCCGCCGTTTGATTTACGGATTCGTCTCACTTGATTCCATCGCTCTTGAACCTCACTTTCGAGCGGCTCGACAAGCCGGCACCATCGCCGAACCAGTGGAATACGACGAAGGAATGTTGCAGTGGGCGCTGTACGCCGGCGCCCTCCGACTTCCTTTTTTACCCACCCGGGCCGGCTTGGGAAGTGGAGTCATGGATGTCAATCCCCAACTGAAGACAGTGACATCTCCCTACGCCGATGGCGAAGCACTTCTCGCGGTTCCAGCCATTCGACTGGATGCCGCCTTCGTTCATCTCAATCGGTCTGATGAACGAGGTAATGCTCAATTCCTCGGACCTGATCTCTACTTCGACGATCTCTTTCTCAGTGCCTGCGAACCCGGCAATCGTTTTGTGAGTGCTGAAAAGATCATTCCCACCGAAGACCTTTTGTCGGAAGGAACTTTCCACACATTAAAGATCAATCGTTCAATGGTGGACCGAGTGATACACGCCCCGAACGGTGCTCACTTCACCACCTGTGAACCTGATTACGGACGAGATGAAGCCTTCCAAAAGGCTTACGTCGACGCGGCCCGCGACGCTGAATCATGGTCGGCTTTCAGTCATCGATTCCTCAGTGGTTCTGAATCCGATTATCAACAAGCCGTAGTCGAATGGACCGCCGAACGTCAAGCAGAAAAGACCGCCAACAAAGGAGCATCGGGAGCATCATGAGTGACGCCACCACCCAGAACATTGCTCTCGCCGATGTCATCGCCGTGGCATGTGCCGAAGCCTGGCGCGGAGATGGAGAGATTTTCGCTTCGGGTATGGGTGTTATGCCCATGCTTGGCGCCCGATTGGCTCGCGCCTCTTTCGAACCAGATCTACTGGTGTCCGATGGAGAAGCATTCTTTGTTGCCGGCGATTTGCCTATCGGCTCGCAGAGCAAAACCATCGAGGGGTATATCCCCTTTCGGGCGGTCTTTGACACCTTGTGGGGTGGACGCCGTCACGTCATGATGGGCGCCAGTCAGATCGACCGCTATGGCAATACCAACATTGCCAATATTGGACCCTGGGCCAAACCCAAAGCCCAACTGCTTGGCGTGCGCGGCGGTCCGGGTAACACCGTCAACAACGCCACCAGCTTCTTCATTCCTAAGCACCAGGAATCTGTCTTTGTTTCGACTGTGGACATGGTGAGTGGAGTTGGATACGACCGAGCACAAAAAATCGGGGGCTTCATTGCCGCCCGGCACGATCTGCGACGCGTCATCACCAATATGGCCGTGTTGGATTTTCAAGGCCCGAATCACACCATGCGGCTCGTCAGTGTTCACCCCGGCACCACCATCGACGATGTGGTGGCCAATACCGGTTTTGAACTGCACATTCCCTCTGAGGTCTTGGTCTCTCGCGGACCAACTGAACAGGAGTTGGCCGCCATCAATGTGATTGACCCCCGCGGTCTACGACATCGAGAGGTTTCTACATGACCATGTCTCCGCCGAACACTGTCATTGCTCACCCGCGTTTACACACTCCTTTGTGCGATTTGCTTGGCGTCGACTACCCCGTCGTTCAAACCGGAATGGGTTGGGTGGCTGGTCCGCGACTTGTGAGTGCGACATCTAATGCCGGGGCGCTAGGCATCCTGGCTAGCGCCACAATGGACTTCGATCAACTAGTGACCTCAATTGCCGAGGTCAAGTCCCGCACCTCTCGTCCATTTGGGGTGAACCTGCGAGCCGACTCTGCTGATGTCATTGATCGAATCGAATTGATGATTGATCAAGGCGTAAAAGTGGCCAGCTTTGCTCAGGCTCCGAAACCCAATCTCATTGCCCGCCTCAAAGATGCCGGAGTCGTGGTCATTCCTTCTATCGGCGCCAAACGGCACGCTGAAAAAGTTCTGGACTGGGGAGTGGATGCTGTCTTGGTTCAAGGTGGTGAAGGCGGAGGTCATACAGGTTCGGTCCCCACCACAGTTCTCTTACCTCAAGTAGTTGACGCAGTAGCTGGACGAGTACCAGTTATCGCCGCCGGCGGGTTCTTTGATGGACGCGGATTAGTAGCGGCTTTGGCTTATGGAGCTGATGGTGTCGCCATGGGTACGCGCTTTCTTTTGACCAGTGACTCCACGGTGCCCCAGTCAGTCAAGGACTACTACCTGTCCAAAGGCGTTCTTGACACCGTGGTTTCAATTCAAGTTGACGGCGTGCCCCACCGCGTACTGCGCACTGAATTGGTCGATCAACTCGAAAGTGGTCGAGGAAAGCTTCTGGCATTACCTCGAGCAGGAATCAATGCTCTGCGCTTTCGCAAAATGACTGGGTTGTCTCTCTTCGAAATGTGGAAAGAGGGCCAAGCCATGCGCAAGTCCATGGATCTGTCATTAACCCAGATGATCATGGCTGCCAATACCCCAATGTTGTTGAAAGCTTCGCTGGTCGACGGCCACACCGAAAGTGGCGTCATGGCGAGCGGTCAAGTAGTTGGGATCATTGAAGATCTACCGACATGCAGTGACCTACTCAATCGCATCATTACTCAAGCCAATGAAGTATTGATCTCTTTGGCGGGGCCAGGTACTCGATGACGCTCATCATCAACGGGCCCGATGATCTACGCAGTCGACTTGGCACTCATCTGGGATACAGCGACTGGTTGGAAATTGACCAAGATCGAGTGAATGAATTTGCCGAGGCTACGGGTGATCACCAATGGATCCATGTTGATCCTGCACGAGCAGCCAAGGGACCCTTTGGCGCACCAATTGCCCACGGATATCTGACCTTGTCGTTATCGAATTACTTCTTGCCCCGCATTGTCGAAGTGCGGGGCTTCGATGCCGGGGTCAACTATGGCGTTGACAAAGTTCGCTTTCCCTCGCCAGTAAAAGTAGGACAACGGATTCGAGCCGGAGCCGAGCTGGTCAGCATTGACGAGGTAAAGGGCGGCCTGCAGACAACTATCCGCATCACCATCGAAGGTGAAGGCTCAGACAAACCGGCCTGTGTCATTGAGTCACTCAGCCGTTGGCTGAACGGCTAAGAACCAAGTTCGCGATATCGGACTCTTTTGGGGGAAAACATGACTGTACGAGAACTCTTCGATATGAGCGGCCGAGTCGCCATTGTGTCGGGTGCCGGGCGCGGAATTGGAGCGGCCAGTGCGATCGCCCTCGCCGAAGCTGGCGCCGATGTCGCCATTTTGGCTCGCAGCTTGGATCAGTTGGAAAACGTGGCCGCCACCATTCGCTCTCTTGGTCGTCGAGCCATAGCAATTCGCTGTGACGCCAACGAAGCC
>JBJOFA010000095.1:0-5774 GCA_046049015.1 Actinomycetota bacterium
CTCCTTGCAGTTCCGAGGACGCGAAATGGCCTACCCCGAACTGGGAAGCAGAATTTTGGACGATGTCATCGAACAGATTTCTCATGTCGGCAAGGTTGAAACCCAAGCTCGACTTGAGGGTCGCAGTATGACCATGGTGCTGGTTCCCGAAAAGAAGTCTGCGAAAAAGAAAGAACAAACTGAAAGCGAAAGCCCCGGTAGGGCTGAGGCGCCCGAGGCAGCAGTTGCCGAGATCGCTGAGGCTCCGATTCAGGAATGAATCAGGGGAATAGCGCTGGACAACCGATCGTACGTATTCAGAAAGTGAAGTTGAGGACAACATGCCCAAGATGAAGACGAGCAAAACCGCCGCCAAGCGGTTTAGAAAAACTGGAACCGGCAAACTTCGTCGGTTACAGCAAAACAGACAGCACCTATTTGAAAAGAAGCCTTCAACGCGCACCCGTCGTCTAGACGGCATGGTTGATGTGCATCCCGGTGACGCCAAGAAAATCAAGCGCCTCCTCGGCGAGCGTTGATTCCGGCTCTAGAGCCAGCCAGAAATACGTCCTAGAACAGTCAAGATCGAAGAGAAAGGAGAACCCCAATGGCCAGAGTGAAACGAGCAGTGGGTTCTAAGAAGCGTCGTCGCCAGACACTGGAACGCGCCAAGGGTTATTACGGCAATAAGAGCCGGTCAGTGCGTGCGGCCAATGAACAGGTCATGCGATCAGGGCAGTATGCCTTCCGTGACCGCCGAGCCAAGAAGGGCGAGTTCCGCCGACTATGGATTCAGCGTATTAACGCCGCATGTCGTCTCCACGACATGAGTTACAGCCGATTCATCGCCGGACTGAATGCTGCGGGCATCGAGGTTGATCGCAAGATTCTTGCCGATCTCGCCGTGACCGACCTGGCTGCCTTTGGCCGTCTTTGCGAAGCGTCCAAGGCCGCTCTCGACTGAAAGAGCCACTCTGAACCACGAACTGGTTCTCAGTAATCCAAAGATTCAACGACTGCGGCGCCTCGTTGGGCGCCGCAGTGCGCGTCTCGAGGAGGGAGTGGTCGTCGTTGAGGGCGAGGTCCTTATCCGGGAAGCCCACCATGCTGGCTGGGAAATTGAAGCCCAGTTTGTGGCGGCTGAAATAGAGCCCCTCGACCTTCCCGGTCAGACCTTCGTCATGGCGCCCGGGGTAATGGACAAGGTGGCTTCTACTCAAAATGCTCAACCCCATATCGCTATTTTTCGCCAACCAGTTCGGTCCAGTGAGTTACTGCGAACCGCCACTTTCATGGTCGTGGCCCACGGGGTGGCCGATCCGGGGAATCTCGGAACGATGATGCGTTCGGCGGAAGCCTCGGGGGCCGATGTCTTTGTGGTCTCACCAGGCACCGTGGATCCCACCAACCCCAAAGTGGTGCGGGGATCAGCGGGAAGCTATTTCCGACTGCCAGTTCTCGCCGTGGATTCATTACAAGCCATCGTTCGACCAGGACGATCAATTCTGGCTACGAGTTCACATCAAGGAGTGGAATACACCGAGGTCCAACTCGATGGTGACATTGCCTTGGTGTTTGGGAACGAGGCTCATGGGCTGAAAGAGAATGGACTGATCGATCAATGGGTAACAATTCCCCAGAGCGGTGCGGCGGAAAGTCTGAATGTAGCCATGGCCTGCACGGTTGTCTGCTTTGAAGTAGCCCGTCAAAGGCGATGGCCCTCCGGTACCGTAGGGGAACGATGATTCAGGAGATAGAGACCCTCCGCAGCACGGCTGAAACACAGATTGCGCTGGCATCTTCAGTGGAGCAATTGCGCCAGTTGGAATCTGAATTCCTGGGTAAAAAAGGTTCTCTCCCGGCATTGAAAACTCGGCTATCAACCCTTGGTTCGGTGGAAGAAAAAAAGAATGCCGGACAACTACTGAATCAAGCAGTTGGGGCGGTGGAGAAAATCCTGCTTGAGAAAATCCGAGACGTCGGGCGTGGCGAACGTAATGCTCAGTTGGCTGCTGAGGCCATGGACCTCACCGAGCATTTCGGAACAGCCAGTCGCGGTCGGGCCCATATTGTGACCCAGGCTTGGCAGCGTTTGGAAGATGTTTTCATCGGTATGGGTTTTCAAGTTGCCGAGGGTCCTGAAGTGGAAACTGACTGGCATAACTTCGAAGCCCTCAACATGCCTCCGTCACACCCAGCCCGGAGCATGCATGACACCTTCTATGTAGACCACGGCAATCCGGGAAGCACCGTCTTGCGCACCCATACATCCCCAGTGCAGATCCGAGTCATGCAAAGCGTCAAGCCACCGATTTATCAAGTCATGCCGGGTCGTGTCTTTCGCAATGAAACCACTGATTCCACACACCTAGCGGTATTCCATCAGATTGAAGGACTTGTTGTTGATCGAGGTATCACGTTGGCGGATCTTGCAGGCACCATTGATGTTTTCACCAAAGCCTTTTTCGGTGAAGGTTTTGAGAGTCGTCTGCGACCAAGTTATTTCCCCTTCACCGAACCATCAGCGGAATTCGATATTCGCACGCCAAGCGGATCATGGCTGGAGCTTGGGGGTTGCGGCATGGTTCATCCCAATGTTTTGCGGGCTGGTGGAATAGATCCTGAAGAGTGGAGCGGTTTTGCTTTCGGTTTTGGCATCGACCGTATGGCCAAGGAGCGCCATGGAGTTGGTGATGTCCGAGACATGTACACCAACGACGTCCGGTTCATCGAGCAGTTCTGATTTGTTATGAAGATTGTTCACTCCTGGCTGTTAGATCTCGTTGCGCTCGCGGAAGATCGCGACTCGATTGCCTTTGCCTTGTCGGATTTGGGCTTAGCGGTGGAGTCAGTTGATGAAGTCGGTTCAACTGTTCCCGGTGTCGTAACGGCCAGGGTCCTCAAAACCGAACGACATCCCGACGCGGCGAAAGTTCACCGAGTTTTTGTCGATATCGGCGACGGCATCGAGCGTCACGTTTGGTGCGGAGCTTTCAATATGTCAGCGGGCGATGTTGTTCCGTTGGCGACTCCAGGAACCGCAATGCCAGATGGACGACTCATCGAACCCAAACCAATTTTGGGTATCCGCAGTGATGGCATGCTCTGTTCGGCTAATGAGTTAGGCCTGGGGACCGATCACTCCGGCATTTTGATCCTGCCACCGGATACTGCACTTGGTGTGCCCTACGGAGAAGCACTCGGTCTTCAAACCGAATGGGTGTACGACCTCGATGTCTTGCGCAATCGGCCCGACGCGTTCTGTCATCTGGGTGTCGCTCGTGATCTAGCGGCCCGATTCGGCACAGGTTTCACGAAGTTTCCTGATGAGATTCAATTTCAAGAACCAACTCGTTCGGTGTCGGTGGAGATTGCTGATGAACAACGCTGTCCACGCTTCAGCGCAGTAGTTCTGAGTGGAATCACCGTAGGCGAGTCGCCGGCCTGGATGAAGAGTCGTTTGGTTGCCGCCGGAAAGCGCCCCATCAACAACGTCGTAGATGTCAGTAATTACGTCATGTTGGAAGTAGGTCAGCCGAATCACGCCTACGACTTTGAAACACTCGGTGGGGGAGGATTTCTGATCCGAGTAGCTGATCCGGAGGAGCGTTTGATCACCCTTGACGGGGTGGAACGGATTTTGGACGCCGATGATTTGCTGATTTGTGATGCCGATAATCGACCTATTGGTTTGGCCGGGATCATGGGGGGTGAGAATTCTGAAATCAGCGAGGCCACAACCATGGTGGCATTGGAAACGGCCTGGTTCGAGCCGCTTGGCATCATGCGTTCAGTGCAACGCCACAACGTACGAACCGAAGCTTCGGCTCGGTTTGAGCGTGGCGTCAATCCTGATGGCATAGAGATGGCAGTGAGGAGATTTGTCGATCTTTTGCGATTGACGTGTCCGGAAGTGCAGATTCACGCCGGGATGACCGATATTCGGACCCCACACTTTCCCAGCCCCACCATTATTCCGGTGCGGCCGCAAAGGGTGAGCGCCCTACTGGGAACGGAATTTTCGGCTGAAGATATTGCTCGTTTGATTAACCCCATTGGTTTTGCAACGTCGCAAGCCGGTAAAGATCATCAAGTGGCTAATGCAGAAACGGTGTTGGTCACCGTGCCCAGTTGGCGTCCTGACTGCACCATAGAAATTGACATTGTCGAAGAGGTGGCACGCCTTTTTGGGTACGACAATCTGGGCCGGACAATTCCCAAATCCACGTTGCCGGGAGGATTAACTCCGGCACAACAGCGTCGACGCAAAGTTCGTGAAGTTCTCCTTGGTTTGGGCGTGCATGAGACTATGCCTCATCCCTTTTTGACCGATGGGGACTTGAGCAATGCCGGCTTGCCTGATGTCGCCGTGCGTTTAGTGAATCCTCTGGCGGTCGGCGATGACGTTTTGCGAACATCACTGCGACCGGGACTTTTGAAAGCCCTGTCCTTCAACGAATCGCATCGGCGACTGGGACTGTCCTTCTTCGAAATTGGGCATGTCTACCCACCGAGCACGGACATTCTTCCCGCCGAATTCGAGCAACTTGGCGTGGTGTTGGCGGGACGAGACGCTTCTGATGCAGTTCGGATTTGGCGCGAAATCTCCACCGCCATGGGTTGGGGCGCTCGATTAGACCAGAGTCTGATTCCCGATGGGCTTCATCCGACAAGATCGGCCACTTTGTCATTGGGTAAGTCGGTCATCGGTGCCATCGGTGAAGTTCATCCTGATGTTCTTGAAGCTTTTGGCATTGGTGAGCGAGTCGCCGTTTTAGAACTAGATCTGTCGGTACTTCTGGCTCAGCAACCCAAGATTCCTCAGTGGAAAGCGGTCAGCAGATTCCCCTCGAGTGATTTCGATTTGGCTTTCCGGGTTCCCCAGGAGGTTTCGGCCGAGAAACTAGAAAAGGCGCTACGTCAGGGGGCGGGCGCTCTTTTGGTCGACTTAGTTCTCTTCGACGTATATCGCCCCCAGGATTTGGGTGCCGAGCGTAGTTTGGCGTTCCGCCTTCGTCTGCAGGCTGCCGATCGAACCTTGACCGATGCCGATGTCACCTCGGTACGGGAAAAATGTCTGGCGGCGGCCGCCAAGGTTGGCGCAACTCTGAGATCCTGAAACAATCGTTGTATCCTCATACAAGAGTTTGTATGATCATGCGTTATGGTTTTAGAAACGGCTAAGAAGAACCTACGGAGGGCCGCCGTGGTGGGGGCATCGGGGTACACCGGGGTTGAATTACTTCGCCTGCTCGCTGGGCACCCTGACCTGGAGGTGGTCCTGGCCACTGGGGATTCCCAAGCCGGACAGCCGGTTGCGTCCCTCTATCCCAGTTTGCAAGGGGCCTATCCAGATCTGATTCTTGGCAACTCTGATATCGGGGCGTGGGAGTCCCAACTGGATGACCTCGATGTGGTGTTCCTCGGCTTACCGCACGAGGTGAGCCACACACTGGTTCCTCGCATCATTGGTCGCGGACCGTGTGTCGTTGATTTATCGGCGGCGTATCGCATGAGAGATGTCGAGGTCTATCCCCGCTGGTACGGCTTTGCCCACGAGTATCCCGAAATCCTCGATCAAGCCGTGTACGGACTTCCCGAATTGCACCGAGACGCACTCAAGGGTGCATCGTTGATCGCTACTCCTGGGTGCTACGTCACGGCCGCCACTTTGGCTCTTGCCCCGTTAGTACGCTCTGGCCTTATTACAACCCAAGGCGTCATTGTCGACGCCGCTAGCGGTGTGTCCGGTGCCGGTCGAGTGCCCAAACAAACCAATCACTTCAATTCGGTTG
>JBJOFA010000096.1:0-5766 GCA_046049015.1 Actinomycetota bacterium
GCGCGTTGCTGACTGGTGAGGGCGAGTTCATCAACTTGCTGGCGGGTGAAACCTTCGATGGTGGCGATGAGGTCGGCAGAAATACCTTGCGGAACCATGGGAAACATGGCCCGAAGGTCGGCGTTTCCCGAGGTGAAATCAGGGGCCCCATCGGGTGCGGGCCAGCGGGACATGGACTCCACACCACCAGCGACGACGACATCTTGATGTCCGGCTTGGACACCCATAGCCGCCCAGGTGACCGCCTGCTGACCAGAACCACAAAAGCGGTTGATGGTGACTCCGGGGGCCTCTACCGGCCAGCCGGCAGCCAGGACTGCCATACGACCAATACAGGCGCCGTGGTCGCCCACGCTGTTGCCGTTACCGATGATGACATCGTCCACATCGGCTGGGTCGAATCCAACTCGCTTTTGCAATGCGTTGAGGACCTGAGCCAAAAGTTCTTGGGGGTGAATGTGGTGCAATGAGCCGGTGGCCTTACCGCGGCCTCGCGGGCTGCGTACTCCGTCGATGATCCATGCTTCGGCCATGATTACCCCCTGCTGAGTCTGGTCCCGTCTAGGTGACTGAACCCATAGAAACCGTAGCCGGGCGAGCCGGGTTCTCCCCAGGCGGTGGTCGGCTCTCCGATGTGCGACACTCTTTTTATGCAGGTCAAGCCAGGAATGAGATTGCGGTCGACGGTGTGTACGACCGAAGTAATGGTGGTCAAGGTTTCTGGTCCGGACCTTGACCTACGTTGCGGGGGTTCACCCATGCAGGTGAGTTCGCCGAACGTGGTACTTTCTGGCGCTCCGGTGCCACCTTTTGATACCGGGACTCTGGTGGGGAAGCGTTACGCATTAGAGGGTTTGGAGTTGCTGTGCACCAAAGCTGGAGCGGGAGGCCTGTCACTTGGTGAACAGGTCATCTTGACTCAAGATGCTCAGCAATTACCGTCGTCTGATTGAACGACAACGGGCTGTTCCATGCATCTACCGCTGATTTTAGAACTGGCTAGTGAGACGATGGCCGAGCGGATCGTCGTGGAGGAAATTTCCTGTTCTGAGTTATCTCTTCTGGCCCGACGGACAGCATCATTAATTGCTAGTCGCTCGATGGATTCCCAGGCCATCAGCACGTTGGTCTTTTGCGATACCAACAGTGCGGCATTTCCCGTGGCCTTATTTGGATCGGCGTTAGCGGGCATCCCTTTTACGCCAGTGAACTACCGCTTGGCTGATGATGCCTTGCGCGCTCTTGTTTCGCGCACTGCACCGTCACTAGTCATAGCCGGCGACGGCGTGGCAGAACGCCTAGGGCAGGTTCCTGGTGTGGAGGTCATTTCCCGCCAGGAATTCCTCGCAATGATCAACGATTTTGGTCACGATCGCATTCATGACGGGCAGGCTGCTGAGCGAATAAGCAGTGTGGACGTTGATCCATCAGCGCCGGCCGTTCTGCTGTTCACTAGCGGCACGTCAGGTGAGCCTAAAGCAGCAGTTTTGCGCCATGAACATTTGGCGAGCTACATCTTGAGCACGGTGGAGTTGGCCTCTAGCGCTGAGGGTGACGCCGCATTGGTGAGCGTTCCTCCGTATCACATTGCCGGAGTCTCAGCAGTGCTATCGAATACCTATGCCGGTCGGCGCATTGTGTACCTGGCAGGTTTTACTCCAGAGGCGTGGGTGGACAGTGTTGTGAATCATGGGGTAACACACGCCATGGTGGTGCCGACAATGTTGCACCGAGTTCTTGATGAGTTATCCCGGCGCAACGAAACCCTGCCCAATCTTCGACACCTTTCTTATGGTGGAGGGCCGATGCCCTTACCAGTTGTTGAGCGAGCGATGGACATGTTGCCGCACGTTGATTTTGTCAATGCCTACGGATTGACCGAGACATCCAGTTCGATCGCTGTTTTGGGCCCTGACGATCATCGGGCGGCGCGGGCCAGCACCGACCCTGTTCGTCGCCGCCGCCTCGGTTCGGTTGGACAGCCGTTGCCCGTCGTGGAAATCAGTATTCGCGATGAACACGGTCAAGAGGTGGCCCCAGGGGAACGAGGTCTGATCTGGGTACGAGGGCCACAAGTTTCAGGGCAATATCGCGAGTCCTCACCGGGCCAACCGGTGCTCGACGATGACGGCTGGTTCAACACGCGCGATGCCGGCGAATTGGATAGTGATGGGTATCTCTTTGTCTTTGGGCGCCAAGATGATGTGATCGTGCGGGGTGGGGAAAATCTTTCACCTGGTGAAATTGAGGACGTGCTCATACGTCATCCGGCTGTTTCTGAAGCAGTGGTTGTCGGTATCCCCGATATCGATTGGGGCGAGAAAGTTGTTGCCGCTGTTGTCCTGCATCCTGAATCGGTGGTCAGTGAAAGCGAAGTGCAGGACTTCGTGCGCGCCGCATTGCGCTCGGCGCGCACACCAGAGCACATTCAGTTTCGTACCTCGTTGCCGGCTACGGAGACCGGGAAGATTTTGCGCCGGACCATTCGGGCCGAGCTGTCAGACCTCTGGGACTGAGAGCCCTTTGCTAATTCACTGACCGAGCAGAAAAGATCCGAAACGGCTTTCCTCTCGCACCCGCAAACGGGTATTCACATTGTGGCGCTCCAGAATCTGATCCAAGGTTTTTGTGGCTTGGAGAATCGGATGGGCCGCGAAAAATTCCTGAACATCGGCGAGGAGCGCCGGAGTATTGAGGTATTTCACCGGATCAGCCAAGCGGATGATGGTGTTGGAAGGGAACGTGGTGACGGCGTGGTCCCAGTTGCCCTTGATGAAGGACCAGGCCAAGGCACCATGGGCCCGCGAAGCGAGACATCGTGCCAAAACAAAAGGGGCATCTTGTGATTTCACTTCATTCGACAGTGCGAACTCGCAGGTCCGCTGGAGTAATTGTGGATCGTCGAATTCAGATAGGGCATAGAGATAACGCAGCCGCTCTTGAGGGTTCGTGCCGGAGCGATAACACTCGAGGAGAGTGTCAAAATCTGCGGGTCCACCCGTTGAGGCCGACACCGTGATAGCTGCGGCGGCGATTTCCGGATGCACAGCTTGCGGATTGTTTCGATACGCCGCAAAGGTTGATCGGCATTGATCTTGGGTTGCAATATCGCCCCCAGAGATAGCCAATAAGTTGATGACAAGGCCCCGCAGTTTCGAGCGGAGATCATCCTCGCCGGGATTTGGATCCCAGCCGAGATCAGATAACACCGGTGCAACCAAAGAACACACCCGATTTTGGAATGCCTCGTAAGCCGGACCATCAATGAGTCGGCCACAGGCTCGCAGGCTTTGAGCCATGATCTGCCAAACGGCATAGTCGCGCTCGCCAGCAAACGAAGCTAGAAAATTGATGAACTCCGCAGCCGAGAGTCGGCCAGCCACAACAGCATTCCAACTGTCATCTACCAGTGCATAGCGTTCAATGGTGGCCAATTGCGACAATGTGGCTTGGTCGAGGCGCTGCAGCAATTCACCGGCATAGGCGACACGGTAGTAACCGTGACCGCCACTGTTGACCACTATTGGCGACGTTGCATCATCGAGGGGAATGCGCACGGAGCCGTTATCTAGTAAGAGCTTTGATTCCTGTGAACCGATACGAACTTGAATAGGAACCAACCAACGTTGATCATTCGAAGTCTCAGCATTGAGTGATGGTTCGCTGAAGGAAAATCTCTGTTGGCTCAACACCAAAGTGTCAGACGAATCGTTGTGTTCAATGCTGGCACTGATGAGGGGATAGCCAGGTTGCCAGATCCACGAATCCATGAGGGCGCGAACTGGTTCGCCTCCGTCGTGGGCGACGGCCTCTTCAATGGCATCCCAGAGATCCGAGGTTTCGGTATTTCCGTATGAATGACGAACTAGATAATGGCGAATACCAGACCGGAATCGTTCGGCTCCGAGATACTGCTCCAACATACGCAGCAGTGCTCCGCCCTTTTGATAGGTGAGGACGTCGAACATGCCCTCGCAATCCTGAGGGGATCGCACCGCAAATTCAACAGAGCGAGTATTTTCAAGGGAGTCGGTCTCAAAGGCCACCGAGCGCTCCAAGGAAAAATTCGTCCAGCGGGTCCAGTCCGGTCGATAATCGTCAACGGCGGCGACTTCCATGAATGTCGCGAAAGCCTCGTTCAACCAGATGCCATTCCACCATTTCATGGTGACGAGGTCACCGAACCACATGTGGGCAAGTTCATGGCTGACCACATCGGCCACGTTCTGTTGTTCCATCTGAGTGCTGGTGGCCGGATCGACGAGCAGCAAACTTTCGCGATAGGTGATGCAGCCCACGTTTTCCATGGCCCCAGCGGCGAAGTCGGGCAGTGCAACCATGTCGATTTTGGCATCGGGGTACGGAATGCCGTAATAGTCAACGAACCACTGCAAACTTTTGGCTCCCACATCAAGACCAAATGCGGTGAGATGTTCTTTGCCGGGGACATGCACGATTCGCAGTGGCACACCACCAATATCTACTGGCTTGGTTGCAGTTAGTGGTCCAACGACGAAAGCGACGAGATAAGTACTCATGGGCATGGTGTCGGCGAAAGTGACGGCAACCTTGTCCACCTCATGACCTTGTCCATCTGTACCAATTGCGGGGTGTCGGCCGATTTCTGGGCCATTACTAATGGCTAGATGATTGGGGTTGGTGAGCAGGGTGACGGCAAAGACCGCTTTGAAATCAGGTTCATCGAAGCAGGGAAAGGCTCGACGGCAGTCGGTCGATTGCATTTGAGAAGTGGCAACCACATGGGTCTGTCCTTGGGCATCGGTGTAGGTGCTGCGATAGAAACCCCGAAGTTTGTCGTTCAGGGTGCCGCGAAAAGAGATATCAATGAAGGCCGGGCCCACGGGCTGTTCGTCATCCAATTCCAGATACAGACGCTCGGTTGACTCATCGAGACTCCAGGCCGCATTTCGGCCGTCGATAAATGCTCCGGTGATATCAAGTTCGATGGCATTCAGAACTATGAACCGCGTTGGAGCGTGGACGTCCACGGCGATGACTACCCGGCCATCAAAAGCAGCGCTTTCCAAATGAGGTTCGAGTGAAATTTGGTAACGACTGGGAATGACGTGTCGAGGGAGGCGATATGGATCCAATTCGCGATGGTCATGGGGAGCGAGGGCAGTCGGAGGCGTCACAATGTGATCGTAGCGGTGAGGAAAACCGTCTGCTGAGTCCGTGCCGGGTACTAGGTTTGTCATTCGTGGCTTCACCCTCGGACCGTCCGCTTTATGACGTGGTTGGCATTGGAAATGCTCTGGTTGATGTCATATCCCATGCTGATGACTCTTTCATCCACCGTGAATCACTGGTGAAAGGTTCAATGACGCTCGTCGATACCGAACGAGCGTTGCACTTGTACCGGGCCTTGGGTAGCGCTGTTGAGATGAGTGGAGGCTCAGCGGCCAATACGGTTTGTGGCGTTTCCAGTTTTGGAGGCAAGGCGGCCTATATCGGCAAGGTGAGTGGCGACGACTTAGGAGATGTTTTCGGCCACGACTTACTGGCGGTTGGCGTGCATTTCAGTCCGGGTAAACCCTTGGATGGGATCCCAACGGGACGTTGCATCATCGTGGTGACCCCTGATGCGCAACGCACCATGAACACCTATCTCGGGGTGTCGTCGTATATGGAGCCCCTCGATATCAACGAGGCGGTGGTGGCCAGTGGTCGAGTTCTCTACATGGAGGGTTACTTATTCGATCGTGACGATGCCAAAGCCGCGTTTCGTCATGCCGCCAAGGTGGC
>JBJOFA010000097.1:0-5747 GCA_046049015.1 Actinomycetota bacterium
TCATGACTGCGTCGACGGCGAAACCCTGGACGGCCCTCATCGTTACCAACAACCCGCAGTGTCGTTCGCAGGGCGCGAGTATCGAGACTCGATTGGTCAGGGGATGCGAGGGCTTCGGATTTCGTCAGAGGCACATACCCCTGCACCTCGGGATCTGAAATCTTGCCCAAACGAACAAGCGACTCCGCAACGATGTCGCGTTTGATCTGGGCTTGCAGCGAAAGCGATGCATGCTGCAAATCACATCCTCCGCATCCTGCTCGCACATAGATGCACGGGGGTTCAACACGTTGGTCATGCGCCTCAAGAACTTCCTCAGCCACCGCCCGGGCATAATCGCGAGACTGGCGCACGATACGAGCTCGCACTTTTTCGCCTGGCAACCCGCCTTCAACGAAAACGACCCGTCCATCATCGAGTCGAGCCAAACCATCACCTTCGGCCACGACTTTGTCAATGCGAATCACCACATCACGGGGCTCAAGGGCCTCGGTCCGTCGAGGACGGGTGGTTCGGTTACGACGAGTCATCAAACTCGAAGGCTAGAGCCGACTATCGTGTGCCCGTGGCCCTTCCTATTCAGATTGCCCCATCGGTTCTGCCCTGCGATTTTGCCCAGTTAGGAGCCGAAGTCGAGGCCCTTGACGCTGCTGGTGTAGATCTCTTTCAGTGGGATGTCATGGACGGGCAGTTTGTCCCCAATCTCACATTTGGCCCTGACGTCATTGCGGCTGCCCGACGCCACACGAATAAGCCCTTTGAAGCCCACCTGATGGTGTTGACCCCCGATGTCTTGGCGGCACGGTATGTGGAAGCCGGCTGCAATCGGCTCATTGTCCACGCTGAAGCCTGCACCCACTTGCATCGCACGTTGGGTCACATCAACTCACTCGGCGCTACTGCAGCAGTGGCTCTGAACCCACACACTCCTGTCTCAGCCATTGCCCACGTTCTTGATTTAGTGGACTTGGTATTGATCATGACCGTAAATCCGGGATTTGGCGGTCAGGCCTACATCTCGACTATGGAACCAAAGATTGCCGAATTGCGACAGCTGATCGACAGTTCCGGGCTCAGCAATTCTGTACATATTGAAGTAGATGGCGGGATCGGACCGCAGACCATTGCCGGAGCCGCGGCCGCCGGGGCCAATGTGTTGATTGCCGGAACGGCACTCTTTCGCTACGAAGAAGGCTTAGCTTTCGCCGTCAGCGATCTTCGCCGTCGCGCTGAAGCAGCGCGGCAGTCGTAGCGTTGATGACCGCTACATCGGTGGTCAGTTTTGATCACCACCGCCGACGGGTTCGGCGGGCCACCAGAGGTTGACCATTCCACGCCCGATGACTGGCCTCTAAAAGTCCCACAAGAATCGCTTTCAGCGTTGCAAAAGCGATGAGCGCGGCAAGGACCCAGACCATCGGCAAGACAATCGCTCGAATCAATCGTGAACGCGCCTCGCGCAGTGGGGTCAACACTCCGCTGTCAACCGAACGAGCTTGCATGGTGAGGGTACGCACGGCATCTTCAATTTCAGGGCATGTTGCTCCGCTGTTCAGCCCGATGACCTGACTGCTGCCTAATAAAGGTTCAGGATTACGAACCTGTGAGTAAAGACGACCCGACGACTGATCGACGCCGGCAGCAACAATGTATGACTCCCCCATTTCCAAGAAGCGAGCGTCCTCGGCAAAATCGACATCCACCAGATTGCGACTGGTGTACCCATCAAGAGACCCGCCCCGCATTTGCACCACTGAAAAGCGAACCGTCCGGCGGTCCGATTCTGTGACTAGGCCAACGAATGTGGCCTGAACCGGGGTCGGCACAGTACAACCTTCAGGAATGGTCGTAACGGGAACAGTTGACGTTCCCACAACCTCGTCGACGGGAACTTCCACTCCCTCACCCTGTTCCACGGGCACGTCAACTGGTTCTTCCACCGGCACTGACATGGGCAGAAAACCGATGATGGCCATCGGTGACGCCAACATGACGAGGCGCCAACGCTGTTTGCCCTGGCGCCGGAACTGAATCGGCGACTCATCGACTGAATTCCAGGGCATCACCCACCTCACGCTAGTGACCCCTTGTCACACAGTGGTGTCACGATGTCGAGGACGATCCGCTTCTCGTTATCGACCTTTGAAAATTGGATCACGCTTCTCCACCCAGGCCGCAATGGCCTCGGGAGTGTCTTTGGTCCCAAAGTTGACGGTCTGAGCTACACCTTCATCATCAAGGGCCTCTTCCAAGGTCACATTCATTGCGTTATTCAACATGCGCTTGGATTGAGCTAGCGCAATCGGTGGTAACCCAATCAGACGCTGAGCCCAATCATCAACAAAAGCATCAAGTTCGACATCAGCAACCAGGCGATTTAAAAGACCTAATTTCTCCGCCTCGTGGGCATCGATGATGTCAGCAAAAAACGCCAATTCCTTGGCGCGGTGAAGTCCCACGCGTCGTGGCAAGAGCCATGATCCCCCGCCATCGAGCGACATTCCTCGTTTAGAGAAAATCTGTGAGAAACGAGCAGTCTCCGAGGCCACGATGAGGTCACAACCCAAGGCGATATTGCAGCCCACTCCAACCGCAACGCCGCGCACTTTGGCAATGGTTGGCTGAGGCAATCGCGCCAAGGCAAGAATGACTCCTGTGACTTCGCGCATCGAATAATACGAATGCGAATGGGTTCTACCACTGCCATCGCCCATGGCCACGAGATCAGCACCACTGCAGAACTCTCCACCAGCACCGGTGAGAATCACTACACGATCAGCAGAGTTGTGTTGGATTGCGGTGAGTACCTCGAGGAGTTCGATCCACATCACTCCATTCACCGCATTTTTTCGTTGCGGACGATTGAAAGTGATGGTCACCACCCCCTCATGACGATCAACCTGAATGGTCTGATAATCCTTGACCGCAGTGGGTAGCGGGTCCTGATGAGAGTTCTGTTTTGGGGAATGCGCCGATGTCGTCACCCTCTGGACGATAATGACTGGTATGGGATTCAACCCGTATCGGAAATTCATTGCCCGCAGGGCCGACTACTTTTTTGTTGTTGCCGCCATCCTGGCGGCCGCTGCTCTGGTCACCTGGGCCTTCATCGGCTGAGCTTGGACTTTCGGTGCCGAGCAAGAAAAAGACCCCACGATTGGGGATTTGGGACGGCCTCTACGGGCCAGTAGAGGTCCGCCGGGTACAGCCGTATCAGGCTGTCAAAACGTACATTTGCCCTGGATGTCACGGCGAGATCCCGCCTCAACTGGGCCATTACGTGGCCGTACCGCGTGATGCGCCCGATTTGCGACGCCATTGGCACCGCGCCTGTTGGGACCGCCGACTCTGAGTCAAAAAGCAGCCTCGATGACCTGCACCGATGGCTGAGCCCCGTCGGATTCAATAATCACCTCGGCCACATCAAAACGGACCGAACCCCGAAAAGTATTCTCGCTCAACCATGTCGCGGCCAGTCGACGTAGTCGTTGTTGTTTTCGTCGGTCTACGGCCAATGACGGTTCACCAAAGTGTCGCGATGACCGGGTCTTCACCTCGCAGATAACCACGGTGTGTCCCCGTTGAGCAATCACATCAATTTCGCCACTTCGGCAACGCCAGTTGCGATCGACAATCTCATAGCCGTGCATTTCATACCATTGAACAACGAGATCTTCACCGAATGAACCGAGGGCCTGACGAGCATCTGTTTTCGATTTACCAAGTTCTACGGCTGATCGAGATCGCCCAATTCCTCGCGTGGAAGCTCCTCGACATTCACGTCTTTGAAACTCAGAATGCGCACCTTCGGGACGAAGCGGCTCTTGCGGTACATGTCCCACACCCACGCGTCGGTCAACTCCACTTCAATCAACGGCCGAGTGCTGTCTCCCTTTACGGACACATCAACATTGTTGGCCAGGTAAAACCGTCGCTCAGTCTCCACAGCGAAGCGGAACATGGCCGCCACATCTTGGTATTCATGCGCGAGATGAAGTTCGCGATCTGCTTCGTAATCTTCCAGATCGTCAGTACTCAATGAGGGGACCCCGTCCCTATCTGTCAGAAGTCGCGCTTCTCGCGTACCTTGGCGGCCTTGCCGGTCCGGTCACGCAAGTAGTACAACTTGGCGCGACGAACGTCGCCGCGCTTCGTCACTTCGATCTTGGCCACAGTCGGCGCGTGGACCGGGAAGGTTCGCTCGACACCGACGCCGTAACTGACCTTGCGAACGGTGTAGGTCTCCTGAATGCCCGATCCCTGGCGACGAATGACGTGACCCTGGAAAATCTGGATTCGCTCTTTGCCACTTTCGACCACGCGCACGTGAACCTTCAACTCGTCTCCGGGCCCGAAAGCAGGAATGTCGGAGCGGAAATTCTGCTGGTCAACGATGTCGGTGGTCTTCATGAGGTTCCTCGGGTCAATGTGGACGGCAACGTCTCAGTTGCGGTCACGGCCTATGAAGGATACGGGATGGCAGGGAACTCTTCCAACAAGCGTTGCTCGTCATCTGAGAGCCCACCACGGGCCTCAATAAGGTCAGGGCGGGTGGCCAGGGTGCGGTGGAGGGCTTGCGCCAGGCGCCAGCGCTGAATCAAGGCATGATTTCCACCCCGTAGCACTTCTGGCACTTCCCAGCCTCGAAACTCCGCTGGTCGGGTGTAATGGGGTTCTTCCAAGATTCCCGAAGCCCCAAAACTCTCGGTCACCGCGCTTTGAGCATTGCCCATCGCCCCCGGAAGAAGCCTGGTTACTGCCTCGATGACCAAACAAGCCGCTACTTCGCCTCCGGAGAGGACCACATCACCCACGCTAATTTCACCGTCTATGAGATGCTCACGAACTCGGTGGTCGATCCCCTCATAACGGCCACACAGCAGGCTGAACCCTCCCGAGGGGGCTGTATGGGTATCAGCGAGAGTTTGGGCCAAATTTTGGTCAAATCGCCGGCCCCCTGGACTCAGCAGAAAAAGTGGGCGGGGCGGGCCGGCGGCCTCTACTGCCGAAAAAATTGGCTCGGGTCGCATCACCATGCCGGCGCCACCCCCAAAAGGCGCATCATCCACCGTGCGATGAACATCACTGGTGTGATCCCGCAGATCATGGCAACGAAGATCAAGAAGGCCACTGGTTCGCGCTTTACCCAAAAGACTCTCGGAGCAGAAGGACTCGATGAGGCCAGGAAAAATCGTAAAGACGTCGATACGCATTACAAGTCCCCGGCAGCCGACTCGTTTTCAGCAAATATTTCAAACAGACCGTCAGGAGGATCAACAGTCACAATAAATCCTTCGGCTTGTGAGGCTGGTTCGACCGAGGTCACAAAAATCACCGGCACTAAGGCTCCGGTATCCAACTCCAACAAATCATTTGCAGGGTTAGCAACTACTGCAATACAACGACCGTGGTGATTGCCGGCGACATCAACAACCTCGGCCCCAATAACTTGATGGACCCAAACGGCCCCCGCATCTTCAATTGGCTCCGCCCACACAACGCGATTGACCAAAGCCTCAGCAACATTTCGATCTTCGATGCCAACAAGCTTCACCACCCAGCGATTGTTTTCCCGAGACGGCACTAAAGATGACGACCGAATTTCAAACCATTGTTCAGCCCACAGGCGAGATCCAGATTCAACACGCTCTTCACGATCAGTTGACAGGGTGATGTAGATCTGGCCCCGAACACCATGGGGGCGGCCGAATCTACCTACCTCGAGAAGTCCCGCCGGCACATGGTCA
>JBJOFA010000098.1:0-5733 GCA_046049015.1 Actinomycetota bacterium
CGCTATGACAACGCCACTGCTGCGGCCGTCACCCGCCTTCAAGAGGAACGCGAACTGTTTGTTGATGGACTGGCCGGCCGAGAGACGGCCCTGTCACTTGGAATCTGGCCTGAAGAACCATCAAACGTGGTCCGCACCCCACCACCAGCACCTGGAGCGGTGGACCTTATGGGCTTTCCTTTGTCTTCAGTGGCCAGTAGCGGGCCCGACGCCCCGCCCTTACCGCCAAATTCTGGATCCGGTCGACGACTGGTCTTTGAACGCTCGGGACAACGAGTCTGGGCCGTCGACGAAAATGAAACTGTCATTCGGTCGTGGTTGGTGTCGGGAAGCAAGTACAACAATGAGACCCCCGGAACTCACAAGGTCTATAGCCGCTCCGAAGTCTCCACCGCCTGGAACGGAAAGGCGTATCTGTACAAAATGGTGCGCTGGCTGAAAACTGATATTGGAGCCATTGGATTTCACGCTCTTCCGGTTCGCGTCAGCGACAACAGCGTCTACCAGACCGAAGAAGAACTGGGCACCCGGTTATCTGGCGGATGTCAACGACAAGCCAATTTAGATGCCGACTTCACTTGGGAGTTTGCCCAACTCGACACTGTCGTAGTTGTCCTCTGACATCGACTGACATTGACGACTGTTCCAGCAACTTGGCTGGCAGAGTCAACGCTGACGTACTTTGCTGCCCTCGAGTAAAACGTCCAAGGTTTTTTCTGCCGAAGTCATATCGGATCGACTGTCATGCACCAAGGAACTCAAGTAGGTGAGGCTGACATAGCCATCCTGTACCAGGCCACCATCGGTGTCGTCAGGCAATTCTGCGGCCTCACCCCAAGCCATGCGCACGTAATAACTACCGTCATGGCCTTCCTTGGCCTCGAGATTGGCGGTACTCATTCGCCGTGGTGGTTCGTGACCGATACGTCCGAATTTCCAACCCTTGATTTCATCAACCTCGCAGTTGGGGACATTGATATTGACCACGATGGGTTTGTGGGGCATATTCGCCACCAACCCTTCAACATATGAAGCAGCTACTGCCGCAGCGGTGTCCCACTTCTGGCCAATGAGCATTTCATCCCATGCTTGACCTTCAACGCCATAGCCGGTGACCGCTTGACTGACGGCGACTCCTGAGACCAGGCCGTTGCGGGCCGTCAGGGCCGCTCCTACAGTTCCGGAGTGATACACCGACCGACCAACATTGGCACCCGGATTAATTCCCGACACGATCAAGTCAAAGGGCTCCCCGAAGGCACCAAGTCGGGCGAACATGACACAAAGAGCCGGAGGTCCAGTAACTGCCCAGGATTCGTCAATGCCCTCGATGGCCATGCGATGGACCTCTGGTTGGATGAGATGTAAGGCTCCAAGTGCCGCTCCGGCGCCGGAAAATTCTCGGTCGGGGGCAACGACAACTACATCACCAAAAGGGCGCATCGCTCGGGCCAATACGTGCAGACCGATGGAGTCAATGCCGTCATCGTTAGTCACCAAAATTCGCATATCTCTATGGTGGCCTAAAGCACCAGACAATGCACGGCGTTTGGGTTAATTACTGGTCAACGACCAGTGAAATGTGCCGGCCGCCGTTCTAAAAATGCGGCCACGCCTTCCTGATGATCATCACTTCTGAAACATTGGGCCATGGCTTGCGTATGCCGACTCATATGTTCTCCGACCGGCGACGTCAGACCCTGATAGGTCAGGTCTTTGATCAGCTTCAAACTATGCGGCGAGCCGGAGGCAATCTGTTCGGCCAAGTTGTAGGCCCGATCAAGCAATTCGCCTGGTTCAGTAACTTCCAAGACGTAACCCAACTTCAACGCCTCTGCGGCGTCAATCATCTCGCCGGTGTACATCAGTCGTAGAGCATTTTGCACACCGATGATTCGTGGCAGTAGCCAGGTGCCGGCTCCCGTATCGGGGACTAGGCCCCGATGAACAAAGTTCCAGGCAAAGCGGGCGTTGGTAGAGGCCAGTCGAACATCACATTGCACCGTAAATTCAGCCCCCATACCTACCGCTGGCCCATCCACAGCACAAATCGTTGGCTTTGGGCATTGCACCAGAGGCCACCACTTCTCAGTTTCTTCAGATGTTCCCCGCAGCCCTCGTTGAGATCCCGGAATTGAGGCCAAGTCCGCCAAGTCAGTTCCGGCACAAAATGCGCCTGGAACGCCGGTGATCACGAGGACGGCAATCGCATCATCTGCCCCAGCGTCGGCCACCGTTTGGATGAATTCACCCAAAATGGCAAAGGTCATGGCATTCTTTTTCTCGGGTCGATCGATCGTGATAGTTCCGACTCGGCCCTGACGGCTATAAGAGATGTGATTACTCATGGCTTCAGACCGAGACCAATCGGGGTTGTGGCGTGACATTGAAATCACTCTGTTGGGGTTGGCGCGTCTGCTCCCAAAATTCAAGAACGCTGAAGGGCCAATTTTGCGCCGTGCGACCGTACTCGTTCTTGTACCAACTACTAACCGAGGAATAACCCCACGTCCGTAACTTGTTGGCTTCATCAATTTTCGCGTTGTAGGCGTCGTGCACGTCCCGCTTCGGATCAAGCGAACCGAGTTCGTTTGCCAAAAGTAACTTCCCGCACTCCACCAAGTAATGAATCTCGCATTCACTGAAATAGATAATTGAACCGTTGGCCACAATGTTGGTATTTGGACCGTATAAGCAAAAGAAATTTGGGAAGTTAGGTACGAGCATCCCAAGGTAGGCCCGGGCGTCACCGGACCATTGTTGATGGAGATCAACCCCCTGGCGTCCAGTTACGGTCATCGGCGTCAGGAACTGGCTCGCTTTGAATCCCGTGCCGTAGATGATCACATCAACCTCTCTCAGTAGACCATCGGTGGTGCGAATTCCCCCTGGTTCGATAGCGGCAATGGACTCCGTCACCAAAGTGACATGAGGTTGCCGAAAGGTCAGAGCAAAAGATCCATCATCGACTACAAAACGCTTCGAAAGAGGCGGATAGTTGGGAGTTAACTGGCGGCGTAAAGTCTCGTCGCCTTCGGTGAGAGCGTTGGTCCATTCGGTCAACATCTGACGCATGATCTCATTCATCAAACTGACGGATTGTTCGGTTGGTGGGAATTCCGGGTCCACGGTCGCCGCCGGCAACATACCTTCAGCTCCGCGCCAAAACATTGAAAAGCGATACCACTCGGCATAGAAGGGAACGTGAGATAACAACCAATTGAATCCAGCGGGCACTGTCTCGTGATAGCGCAAGGCGGGAATCATCCACGGAGGCGTCCGCTGAAAAACTGTTAACTCGCCGGCCTCTCTGGCAACTTCCGGAATGAACTGGCATGCACTTGCTCCAGTTCCAATTACCGCAACTCTTTGGCCGGTGAGATTGATGCTCTCATCCCATTGAGCAGAATGAAACGCCGAACCGGCGAATTCCTCACGGCCTGGGATGTCCGGATACAACGGCCGATTCAGTTGTCCAACTGCAGAGACCAGTATCTCGGCGCGATCTTCATGGCGTTGACGACTTGAGTCGTATGAAACCACGACCCACTGCTGAGCGGACTCATCCCACGTTGCCGACTCCACTTCGGTATTGAACCGAATCAAGGGCATGAGACCGAACTCATCAGCACAATCACGAAAGTATTGATGTAAAACTGGGCGCGGGCTAAAAAAGTATGGCCAATCATGTCGTTGCGCAAAGCTGTAGCTATACATGTGATTTTGAATATCGACTCGACATCCTGGGTATCGATTCTCAAACCAGGTACCGCCCACATCACTGTTTTTTTCGATGACTGCAACTGTGATTCCAGCTTGACGCAACCGATGAGCGGCGGCGATTCCCGACATTCCGGCTCCAATGACCAGTGCCGATATTTCGCGCTCGGGGGCAATTGCTGACCTAGTCCATTGTGGGGCGCGCAACTCGTCGCCATCCAAAGCAAGTTCTTCGAGCAATAACGGCACGTAGCGATCAGATACTGCTTCACCGGCGATGAATTGCATGATGGTGTGCAGGTGTTCCCGCGAAGGACGAGCCGGCACCTGACCCTGATGATCTCGAAATCGACGCAACCCGTCCATGATGAGGCCTCGGGCTAGATCCTGTTGTTCGGGCGTGTAGCCACTTTGAGGTTCCCGCAACTTCAACAGATCTGGAGCGAGCCGTGAGTCAAGGTAAGTCAGATCTCCACAAAGGTGCGCAAGTGTGGCCACTAGAGCCAAAAGTTCAGCATCTTGCAGTGCGGAAATGATGGCCTCGTCAGAGTCAGGAAGTAACTGCAGCGTTTTCGTATTCCCCATGCCCTGAGCGTATTGCCCAGACGATCCCCCGCTGATACGGACCATCGCAGTTCAACTGACCAATCTGGGTTCCATCTCACCTGCGGATGGGTATCTCACCAAGAATCTCAATGATCAGTGCCCGCACCCGGACATCAATGTCCTCCCGAATGCGCCGAACCACTTCAAGACCCTGACCTGCTGGATCGTCTAACTCCCAATCCTCATATCTTTTACCTGAAAATATCGGGCAGGAGTCTCCACATCCCATGGTGATGATCACGTCACTGTCCACCACAGCCTGCTGCTCTAAAAGCTTGGGGGCTGCCCCGCCGGCTATGAGGTCGATGCCCAGTTCGGCCATGGCCTCTATCGCAACTGGATTCAAAGTATCTGCCGGCGCGCTGCCTGCCGATCGGACTTCAATTTTGTCGTCGGCGTAATGACGAAGGAGGGCCGCGGCCATCTGTGACCTCCCGGCGTTGTGCACACACAAAAATAGGACGCTTGGCAACTTTGAACTCATGATGTCACTGGTGAATTTTCAGGGAGGGAAAGTAAAATCCGGAAATGTAAAGACCGGAAACGTTGTGGGAGGTTCATTAAAGACTGGTGGAGGCATGATCGGCGGCTCGCCCATAGCGGGCACGTCATTTCCGTATACCCATACAGCGGTGTCTTTTGGAACGAGCCCCGAGCTCCAGATCATGTCCATAGCCGCGGTGCTCACCCTCACACAGCCATGCGAGGCCGGGTAATTGGGGATGCTGCGTGAACCATGAATAGCGATGCCGCCATTGAAATACTTCGGGCGATAGATCTCACCTAAGTCTCCACTCCACCATCCATCTGGTCTTTCTCGATTGATGACGAATCGTCCCGATGGCGTCAAGGAACGGCCCATCTCCCACTTCGTGGGATCCTTCTGATTCAGCTCCAAGTAATACTGACCGCTTCCGCTGGAAATATTGAGCGCCCATTCAGTTCGCCCGTTGACCACCAAGAACAAGATTTGACGATCTTTGTCGATCTCCACCACGACACCAGGGTCAACAGTGCGACCCAGCGGGCGGGAATTGGCGATCGTCAGTGCTAGGGCCGTCTGATCGTCAGTGATGCCGGTTGGCTCCAACCCCACATACTTTTGAAAAGCCATCACTCCTTGGCGGGTGGTGTGACCATACTTTCCATCAAAATGACTCACCCAAAAGCCAAGTTCGATCAGACGTAATTGAAGACGGGCTGTTTCAAGTCCATTGGACTCTCCCACCGCGATGATCGGACTTTCAAGAACCGAAACCTCCGATGGCGGAATGGTCTCGACGGGAAGCGGAGGCTCGGTCATCGGCGGCGTCGTGGTGGTCGGAGGTTGGGTCACCAGCGACGTCGGAACCGGGGCTCGACTGGTCGTCGGTATTACTGACTGTGGGCCCACCGTCTCGATCTCGG
>JBJOFA010000099.1:0-5718 GCA_046049015.1 Actinomycetota bacterium
CACAGCCTGTCCGGACATCTCATCAACGGCTGGATCATGTAAAGCCGACACGCGTTTCGGACGAGTTTCAGGCAGACGGAACCATGCCACTGCGGCATTGATCAAGGCCAGTGCTCCAGCGACATAGAAGGGCACATGAGTTCCCCCTAACGACGCCAATCCGCCAAGCGCTGGTCCAATAACAAATCCCACCCCAAAGGCCGCACCCAACAGACCCAGAAGTCGCGGCCGGTCACTCACCGGAGCAATATCAGTGACCGCACCTTGGGCCACGGCCACACTGGCGCCTGAGGCACCATCAATAATGCGTCCCAAAAAGAGAACCCAGAGTGCGCCGGCAGCTCCCGTGATAAATGAACCAACAGCAGTGCCTAGCAAGGAAATCAAAATGACCGGCTTGCGACCAATGCGATCCGATAGTCGTCCGAGAAGTGGGGCGCATATCAACTGCGCTAAGGAAAACGAAGCAAAGAGCAAACCCACTTCAAAACCACTGGCTCCGTAGCGTTCGGCGTAACGACCAAGAATTGGCACCACGATGCCGAATCCCACGAGATCTAAGGCCACCGTGGTCCAGAGAGTGGCAAATCCTTTGGGTAACGGCGTACGCGCAGTCCTCACTTCGAACCGAATTCCCTAGCGACGGACCGAGGTGCCGGATTTCGTCGTCTCGACGATCCAGCCCTCGTCAGTCAGACCTTGACGTAAGGCATCAGCAGTCGCAAAGTCCTTTTCCGCTCGGGCTCGATCGAGAGCTGCGGCCCGCTCGAGAATGTCCGCAGGAAGATCAGTCGCCGACTTCAGATCCAATCCAAAGGCAGCACATATCTCAAGGGCTGCTGCCGTCAAATTGGCGGCCTGCTCGTGACCAGCATCCAGAGCGGCATTGGCTTGGCGCACGGTGTCGAAAAGTAAAGCAGTAGCCGACGGGGTATCAAGATCGTTATCCATCAAATTTCTGAAGCGGTCGATAACCGCTGGATCACTCGGCGCTCCCCGAGCAACATCAGCAGTTCGCGAAGCAAAGGAGTCAAGACCCGCTAGGGCATTGACTGCGGCATCAATATTGTCCTGACCAACCCGTACTGGACTGCGGTAATGAGTTTGCAAAAGAACCAAGCGATACGCCCGCGGATCGTACAGTTCCACCAAATCCAAAAGGTTGGAGACGTTGCCCAAACTCTTCGACATCTTTTCGCCTTCAGAGTCGACAACGAAACCATTGTGCATCCAATGCCGCGCGAACTCTCGACCTAGAGCCACGGCTTGGGCTCGCTCGTTCTCATGATGAGGGAACTTCAAATCCATGCCACCGCAATGCAGATCGAAACCGTCTCCTAACAGTTCAAGACTCATGACAACACATTCACTGTGCCATCCAGGACGTCCATCTCCCCATGGCGAAGGCCACGATGGCTCACCGGGTTTGGTGAACTTCCATAAGGCAAAATCGGCGGGATGTCGCTTATTACTAGCCCCGAACACTTCACGGTCGCCCGCTCCCGAAAGCAGATCGTCAATACTCTGATGCGCTAGCAATCCGTAATCGGGAACTTCCTCCACACTGAGGTAGACGCCGTCATCGGTGACGTAGGCCTTAGCGGAATCGATGAGGCGGCCAATCATGTCCACCATCGACTCCACGAACTCGGTGGCATGAGGAATGTCGGTAGGGGGTTCCACGTTCAGCTTCTGCATAGCCTGGAACCAGATTCGCTCGCATTTGTCGGTGATTTCCTGCCACGGACGGTTCTCGCGATTGGCACGATCGATTATCTTGTCGTCGATATCGGTGATGTTGGAGACCAGGCGCACCTGTAGACCGGTCCATTCCAGATACCGGCGGAGAATGTCGTACACCAAGGTGGCCCGTCCGTGACCCAGATGGGGCGGTCCGTACACCGTCGGCCCGCAAAGGTAGATGCCCACCTGACCAGGGGTGCGCATTTCGAGTTCTCGAACCTGCGAGGTAGCCGTGTCATAGAGCCGGAACATGAAAGACGAGCCTACGCCCCCATAACCTGAAGAGTTATGGCCAATATCCCCGACAAGCCCACCCTGGATGGAATTGAAACTCTCTGGGACGGGGTATGGAACCAAGAGGGGACCTACGCCTTTGACCGCCGGGCTCAACGCTCTGAGGTTTACTCCATCGATACACCTCCACCCACGGTCAGCGGCTCATTGCATATGGGTCACGTCTTTTCATATACGCATACAGACACCGTGGCCCGCTATCAGCGCATGACTGGTAAATCGGTTTTCTACCCCATGGGCTGGGATGACAACGGCCTGCCAACTGAACGGCGAGTGCAAAATTATTTCGGTGTCCGCTGCGATTCCCAGGTTCCGTATCAGTCGGGATTTCAACCCCCTTTTCGTGGCGATCCACCCAAAGATCATCAGCCCATTTCTATTTCGCGCCCGAATTTCATTGAACTATGTAAAGAACTCACCCATGAAGATGAAAAAGTCTTCGAAGATCTCTTCCGACGTCTCGGCCTGTCGGTGGATTGGTCGTACCTATACACCACGATTGAGGATCGCAGTCGGAGCATCAGCCAGCGGGCTTTTTTGCATAACTTGCAGCGCGGAGAGGCCTACTCCCAAGAAGCGCCGACGCTATGGGACGTCGACTTTCAAACCGCGGTAGCCCAAGCTGAGCTTGAAGACCGGGAACGTCCAGGGGCGTATCACACCATTTCCTTCCAACGGGTTGGCGGTGGCGAGCCGGTGGTCATTGAAACCACCCGACCAGTTCTCATTGCCGCCTGCGTGGCACTTGTGGCCCACCCCGATGATCCGCGCTATCAGCCTCTCTTTGGATCATCAGTGGTGACTCCGCTCTACGGAGTCGAAGTGCCCATCGTGGCCCATCCCCTGGCCCAACCAGATAAGGGAACTGGAATTGCCATGATCTGTACTTTTGGTGATCTCACCGACGTGATCTGGTGGCGTGAATTGAATTTGGAAACCCGAGCCATCATCGGCCGAGACGGACGCATTATCACCACTCCACCGCCCGGACTTGATTCCGCGAACGGCCAGTTGGCGTACACGGCAATAGCCGGAGCCAAAGTTAATCAAGCCCAAAACACAGTCGTCGAAGCTCTTCGCGCTAGTGGCGATCTTCTGAGTGAACCGCGACCGATTACTCACCCCGTGAAGTTTTATGAAAAGGGAGATCGCCCCCTTGAAATCGTGACCAGTCGCCAGTGGTACATACGCAATGGCGGACGCGACGCTGCGTTGCGCTCCGATCTTTTGGAGCGGGGCCGTTCTTTGTCGTGGCACCCCGATCACATGCGTCACCGCTATACGAACTGGGTTGAAGGTCTCAACGGTGATTGGCTCATCAGCCGGCAGAGATTCTTCGGGGTTCCGATTCCCGTGTGGTATCCCCTTGATGAACACGGCGATGTGCGATACGACGCCCCAATCATTCCGACCGAAGATGCTCTGCCCATTGACCCGTCAACTGACGTTCCTCCGGGCTTCAGTAGCGATCAAAGAAATCAACCTCTTGGTTTCGTCGGCGATCCCGACGTCATGGACACCTGGGCAACATCATCGCTTTCTCCTCAAATCGCCGGACATTGGGGCGATGATGACGATCTCTTCGCACGGGTCTTTCCTATGGATCTACGACCCCAAGCTCACGACATAATTCGCACCTGGCTTTTTAGCACCGTGGTTCGTTCTCATTTCGAACATGGTTCTGTGCCTTGGTCTAATGCGGCCTTATCAGGATGGATTCTCGATCCGGACCGCAAGAAAATGTCTAAATCGAAAGGCAATGTCGTCACTCCGATTGATCTTTTCGAAAAATTTGGATCAGATGCCGTTCGATACTGGGCTGCTTCGGCACGTCCCGGAGTTGACACCGCCTTTAGCGAAGAGCAAATGAAGGTCGGCCGAAAATTGGCCACCAAACTTCTCAATGCCAGCAAATTCGTATTGGGATTCGATGAACCGCCGGCCACGGCAACTCCCACCGATCCCGTCGACACTGCCATGTTGGCGCGGCTGGCCGCCACGGTCCGTGATGCCACCGAGGCATTCGAGTCCTATGACTATGCCCGAGCATTGGAACGAACCGAATCCACTTTTTGGTGGTTCTGCGATGACTACGTTGAACTGGTCAAGAGTCGGGCCTACGGAACTCTCGGTCAACCTGGTGCCGAATCGGCTCTTTCCGCAATGCGTCTGGCTTTGTCGACACTGCAACGTCTGTTGGCTCCTTTCATGCCTTTCACCACTGAGACGGTGTGGCATTGGTGGCAGGAAGGTTCCGTCCATCGCAGTTCCTGGCCCAACGTTGATGAACTCGGTTCGCTTGGTGAGGCAAATATCGTGGACCCCATCGGCGAGGTCATGAGCCACATTCGTCGAGCCAAAACCGAGGCCAAGACCTCGCAAAAGACCAAGGTGGCTCGGGCTTTAATCACGGCCACCCCTGAAGTTTTGGCCTGCTTCGAATTGGGGCGGGCCGATCTCACCGAGGCCGGCAGCGTGCTCCAATGGGCGGTCATCCCTGACTCATCGGCCGAGACGATGACGGTCGCCATTGAACTGGCCGATCCCGAACCAGCGACATAAAGCATTCTGAACCCAGTATCTGAACGCGGTATCTGAACCCGGTATCTGAACTCTATTACGGGGTTATCTCCGATGTGGAAAATCACCCGATGACATTCAAAAGCGTGAGGCAGATAGTTTGAGAAGCCTGTGAACGATCCGGGTCTACAAAATGACGATGTTTATCCGGCTGGTCGACTTCCGGTGAAATCCCCGACTCGTCGTCGACGTACATGGCCTCAACGCCTCGTTCTCACCATGAACTCCGTGGTGGTGGTGGCCTGCGTTATCGCTGCGACCGTCATCTATTACGGCAGTGAAAAAGCCAATGATCGCAAAGTGGTGGAGATCGTCGGTTCGCAAAACATTCCAACTCTGACCTTGCCCTCGAAGCCGGTCAATGGTTCAACGGCTCCACAAGTTGACCTCACCGCAAAGAACTTTCTCATTACCGGTAGTGATAACGGAGCATGCGTCGATCCCGACTCGCCTTATGCCGGTGCCTTCGGTGATCGCGGTGGTCTTGGTGAACGAGCCGACACCATCATGGTGCTGCGCCTCGATCCCACGACAAAAGCTGCCGCGGTTTTATCTTTTCCTCGCGATCTCTGGGTGAAAATTGGTGGCAAGTCAACACGCGGACGAATCAATGGTGCTTTCAATCGCGACGACCCCAATCGCCTGATCGTCACCATTTATGACAACTTCGGCATCACCATTGATCATTACGTCAATATTGATTTTTGCGCTTTCAAGAAAATCGTCGATGCCGTTGGCGGAGTAAAGGTTCCCTTTGATACTCCGATCAAGGATGAAAATACTGGTCTGTTGATCGAGACTGCTGGTTGCCACAACTTCGAAGGCGAAGAGGGTTTGGCCTACGTGCGATCCCGCAAATTGCGGTATTTCGATGCCGAACGTCAGGTGTGGCGCGAGGACCCTAATTCGGATCGCGGTCGAATCTCGCGCCAACAAGACTTTCTGCGCCGAGCGATCCAAAAAGCTATTGACAAAGGCAGTGGCAGTCCCCGCGTGGCCAAACAACTCATTGATGCCGGAATTCAAAATGTCATTCTCGATAGCAACCTGACGGCCGGCAAAATTCTCGAATTAGCTTTGGCCATGCGCGATCTGGATCCT
>JBJOFA010000100.1:0-5660 GCA_046049015.1 Actinomycetota bacterium
CTCGCGCTGCTGAGCATTGGTGGGATGGAGTTCGTGCCAGGTATCGGCGCCGCGTCCTGATGGCCGAAGGCGAGTCAACCGTAATTGCGCCCCGTAAAAATCAGCGAGGGCTTTAAAGGCGTCTAGTTGGGGAACATTATGTCGAGTGGCGACGACAGAGATTTTAAAGGGCCCAAAATTTGCCGCTGCCAAATTATCCATAGCCCGACGGGCCATGTCGTAGGAACCTTCGCCGCGCACTGCATCGTTAGTGGCGGCATCAATTCCGTCGAGACTGATTTGAATATCGAGGTAGTCCATGGAGGCCAGCTGGCGAGCTTTTTCGGCATTGATAAAAGCTCCGTTGGTGGAGAACTTGACACCAATTCCTTGAGCAATGGAATACTCAAGCAATTCAAAGAAATCGCGCCGGACCATTGGTTCCCCGCCGCCAATGTTGATGTAGAAGACCTGCAGGTCGCGAAGTTCGTCGAGAACTCTTTTCGCTTCAGCGGTACTCAATTCGCGTTCGTCGCGCTGGCCACTAGACGAAAGACAATGGACGCATTGCAGATTGCAGGCGTAGGTCAATTCCCAAGTAAGGCAGATCGGAGCGTCAAGCCCCGTCTTCATTTGGTCAACAAGTGATGACACGTTCACGAACGATCTCCGATGCTCGAAGGGATGTCAGGGCTGCGATAAATGTGGGCCAGCGATCGTCACTGATGCCACAGGCCGTCAGAGTGGCCCGGACATCGGGATGGGACTGCAGCGATTGCACCACGGTTACGACATCGGGGTGTTTGAGAAAGATCAGCCGACGATTGCCGTAGTGATAGGCCAAGGCTCCGAAAGGTTCGGGCCGCACCGCAACTCGGGGATCGACTTCTAGGACGGAATCGAGTACGACGGACATAACTTCACTCAGCGCCCGCTCATGAAGAGGAACAGGCTTTTCAGTAGACGCCGCACATGCCATCGATGGAGATCTCCTCGATGAGCAGTTCGGCTTCAATGACTGCGGCGGCCTGATCGTCGGTTTCGGCGACGGGAGCAGAACTGGGCTCAATGATGGAGTCGACTGGGTTTTCCATGAGGAGAAGCGTACAAGGCTGCCAACGGGAGTCGGCTACGGTTCGCTTTGTCCGGTCCGGGAAATGTCCTAAAAAACGAATCGAGGGAACAATGAAGACCAAAGCCGCAATTTTGTGGGAAACCAATTCACCGTGGAGTGTGGAGGAGATCGAGCTGGATGCCCCCAAAGCGGGTGAAGTCCTCGTCGAGCTGAAAGCTTCTGGCATGTGCCACAGCGATGAGCACTTGGTGACTGGAGATCTACCTTTTGCTTTGCCAATCATTGGCGGCCACGAGGGTGCCGGCGTGGTCAAGCAAGTGGGCGAGGGCGTCAGCTGGTTGGCTCCCGGGGACCATGTCGTTTTTGGATTCATTCCCTCCTGTGGACGTTGTCCAAGTTGTTCAACAGGCCACCAAAATCTCTGCGATCTCGGCGCGCTGATGGGCGGAGGTCGCCAAATCACTGACGGTGGCGCTCGGCATCACGCCCAAGGTCAAGATCTCGGACTCATGTGTCTGCTCGGGACCTTTGCCAACCACACCGTGGTGAATGAAGCCAGTTGTATCAAGATCGATAACGACCTGCCACTGGACCGGATGTGCCTTTTGGGCTGCGGTGTGGTGACTGGTTGGGGCTCAGCGGTGTACGCCGCGGAGACCAGACCCGGAGACACCGTGGTCGTGGTTGGTATCGGTGGCATTGGAGCCAACGCCGTACAGGGCGCCAAACTTGCCGGCGCCAAGCGCATCGTGGCTATTGATCCCGTGGAGTTCAAGCGGGAAAAGGCCATGGAATTCGGAGCCACCCACACGGCATCGTCGATGACCGAAGCGGTGGCTTTGTTGCAGGAAATCACCTGGGGAACCATGGCCAACAAGGTCATCATGACCATGGGCGTCGGACAGGGCTCCTTGATGGCAGAGGCCATGGCCCTGACCGCCAAGCGCGGCCGCGTTGTGGTGACCAACATTCACCCAGCATTTGAGATGAGTGCCACCGTGAACCTTTTGGATGTCACCTTGATGGAGAAGCAGGTTGTGGGGTCCTTGTTCGGATCGGGAAATCCTCGAGCCGACATTCCCAAATTGGCCGGCCTCTACCGTGAAGGCCAGTTGGATCTTGATGGTTTGGTCACCCGCACCTACCCACTGTCAGATGTGAATGAGGGTTATGAGGCCATGCGCCGGGGTGAGAACATCCGCGGCGTTCTGGTTTACGACTGACCCTTTCGTTGGGTATCTCGGTCGTTTGGCTGGCATGCCCTGGTTCTGGATAGCGTTCACTATGTCCGGGGGAGAAGTCGTCGGACCGGGCCACGGGGTCCAAGAGGGGGTTGATTGCCATGTCGGGAGTCCGCAAATCCAAAGCTGCAGTGCTCTGGGGTCTCAATCAGGAATGGAAGATCGAAGAGATCGAAATCCATCCACCTAAGACCGGAGAGGTCATTGTTCATTGGCGTGCCGCAGGTATGTGCCATAGCGATGAGCACTTGGTGACCGGCGATATGGTGCCGCCCGAAGAATTCTGGCCGCTGATGGGGATTGAAAATTTCTATCCCATTATCGGTGGCCACGAAGGTGCTGGTGTCGTGGTTGAAGTCGGACCAGGAGTGACCAGTGTGCAAGTGGGCGATCATGTGTCGGCCTCCTTTGTGCCTTCATGTGGCCGCTGCCGTTACTGCTCCACTGGACGTCAGAACCTGTGTGATAACGGTGCCAAGACTTTCGTGGGTGGCATGATCACCGACGATACGCATCGTCACTTCCTCAATGGTCAACCGGTCACCCTGATGGCCAAAGTTGGAACCTTCAGCGAGTACGCCTGCGTTTCAGAACAGTCGATCATCAAAGTTGAAAAAGACATTCCCCTCGAATGTGTGGCCTTAGTGTCGTGTGGCGTGGCCACGGGCTGGGGCTCGGCCGCTAATCGCGCCGGTACTCAAGCTGGCGACACCGTGGTGGTTGTCGGGTGCGGCGGTATTGGTATGAATGCCGTTCAAGGAGCGCGCATGTCGGGCGCAAAGCGAGTCATTGCCGTTGACCCGGTGGAGTTCAAGCGGGAAAAGGCGATGGAATTGGGCGCCACGCACACCTACTCCTCAATGGCTGAAGCAATGATGCCGCTGATGGAAATGACTTACGGTCAAATGGCTGATCGCGTCATTATGACCCCGGGCGTTTTGCACGGCGAGATGATGGGCGAGGCGATGAATTTGGCCGGTAAAGGCAGCACTGTTGTTGTCACCGCTATTTCGCCTATGACCAGCGAAACCGCCAATATCAACCTCTTCAACTTGGCCATGTGGAATAAAGAGATCAAGGGCACGATCTTTGGCTCATTGAATCCGCGGGCCGACATTCCAGCGCTGTTGGATATGTACCGCGCTGGTCAGTTGAAGTTGGATGAATTGATCACCAACACGTACTCCCTTGAGCAGATCAATGAGGGCTACGAGGCCATGCGCGACGGAACCAACATCCGTGGCGTCATCGTCAACGCCTGATCGGTCGTCGCTTTCGTCATCATGGAGCCCTCGTCTCGTTCATCATTAATCGCGTCTCTTGAGTCCACTGTCATCGGGCGGCGGCGAGAAGTTGAACTAGTCGTGGCCGCTCTTGATGCTGATCGACATGTTCTTCTGGAAGGCCCTCCGGGAACTGGAAAGAGCACATTGCTTCGAGCGGTTGCCGAGGGACTGGGTATTGGTTTCGTTTTTGTCGAAGGCAACGCTGAATTGACGCCGGCTCGCCTGGTTGGTCACTTTGATCCGGCTCGGGTTCTGACTGATGGCTACGAGCCCGATGTGTTTGTCGATGGACCGCTCATCATGGCGATGCGCGAAGGTTCGTTGTTGTACGTGGAAGAGATCAACCGGATCCCTGAAGAGACTTTGAATGTTCTCATCACGGTTATGAGTGAAGGCGAACTCAACGTTCCAAGGCTTGGCCGAATCGCTGCCAATCCTGGATTCCGATTAGTGGCCGCTATGAATCCTTTCGACGCGGTGGGAACAGCGCGTATTTCAGGAGCGGTATACGACCGCGTCTGTCGAGTTTCGATCGGCTATCAGAGCGCGGCAGTGGAGACGGTCATTGCCAGTCGGAACACCCCTGGTCTTTCTCAGGATTGGATGGAGAAGGTTGTCGATCTAGTGCGCCGAACTCGAAACCACGCTGATTTGCGAGTGGGATCTTCGGTTCGGGGGGCTATCGATATGGCGGCTGTGGCGGCGTCGTTGGCCTCGGTACGCGGATCGACGGTGCTAGATCCAGGAGTCGGACTCGATGCTGCCTTGGTGGCGCTGTCGGGTCGGATTCGTGTTCGAGAAGGTTGCCCGCGCTCGGCTGAAGATGTCGTGAGCGAATTGTGGGCGGCGGTGTTTTCCCCGGCTCCGGAGGGCTCTGGGGGAAAAGTGAACGCCCCGGCGGGGGCGAATCTCTAACCCAAGAGGGAGCGGCGGCTGATGAAGCCGTCAGTGAAGCATCCAAGCGCACGCTGTCACGCCGAGACCTGGCCCGACATCCCCAGTTCGAACAAGTTTCTCCAGAGGTTGGCGAGTTGGATGAGGCCGCCGTTGACGAGGAAATGGAGCAGGATCCCGACGCCATGTTGGCCTTGTTGGCCGATCTCACCGGAGCCACCGATCCAGCCTTGCGCGAATTAGCTCGTCGTTTAGCAGGACGACTCTTTCTTGATGTCTCGCGTCGGGGAGCGGTGCGGCCACGTGGGGTGGGCAAAATGGTGACCGCTCCCTATCGACCAGATGCCGGCGACCTTGATCTCGACGCCTCTATGGGGGCGATCACTGAAGCCCGAGCGGCCCGCCAAGCAGTTGATCCCGAAGGTTTAAAGGTTCGTAGTTGGGCCAAACCGGGAACAGCTATTTCTTTGTTGGTGGATCGCAGTGGTTCGATGGGAGGAAAACCTTTAGCCACATCAGCGATGGCGGCCGCCGCGGTGGCCTGGCGAAGTCCGGAGGATTACAGCGTGATTGCTTTTGGCAAAGACGTCGTGGTTGCCAAGAGTCAAGATGTGAATAAGTCAGGCGATCTAGTAGTGAATGATGTCTTGGCTTTACGCGGCTTTGGTACCACTGACCTTGCTGGTGCATTACGGGCTGCTGGAGAACAACTCAGTCGATCCCGAGCGGGTCGACGAATAACGATTGTCTTAAGTGATTGCCGCGCCACTGTAGAAGGAGATGTGGAAGCTTCGGCTAGAGCTCTTGATGAAATAGTGATCGTGGCTCCGGCTGGAGATGATGCTGAAGCTCGGCAATTGGCGGGACGTATCGGAGCGCGTATCGCCGTAGTGGAAGGCCCAAGTGATATTCCGGCGGCTTTGCAGACCGTCCTTGGTGACTAGCGACAGGTGGGATCGTCGCTTGGCAAGATGCCCACACTGTTCGACGCCACACCGACCACCGTGGTGGAAACCGATGAATCGGCTGGAACAGATTCCGTTGGCGTAGAACTCGATGACGAAGCGGTTTGTTCGGGGGCCAGAGCCAGAGCCGCAGTTCCTTGGAAAATCGCCAAGATAGCGATCATGTTCTCGCTGTCGAGCGTGGGCTCAATGACATCTTGACCACTGATTGTGGTTCCCT
>JBJOFA010000101.1:0-5653 GCA_046049015.1 Actinomycetota bacterium
TTGGTCGAGGAGGGAGTCGATGGTGCGGGCGAGGGCCAAATCGCGATCGGTTACTGCGCCCACGTCGTGACTGATCAGAGTGATCCGCACCGTATTCCAGCTGTTGGACCAATCCGGATGATGATCCAATTCACGGGCCGCAGTTACCACCTGCTCCATAAAGGACCAAGCCTCATCGAAGTTTCTGAACTTCAAGGTTCGGTGTAATCCCTGCTCATCTTGACGCCACTCAGCAGAAGTCACAGTTCAATTTAAGCATCCTGGATTGAACCGAGCCTCAATGCTTGCTACCTTGTTGCCCGAAGGGGAGTATCCCCGCTGGGAAACCAGCGAACCGATGTCGTCAATACGGCTTAATCGCCCGGCTCGGCTCCTGTTGGAGGGAGAGACCTTCGGAAATCAGTGATTGTCCGAAGTCCAACGCCAAAGGAACACCGTGTCCCCCTCTTCAACCTCTGTCAGCCTCAATGGTCGTCTTCCTCATACCCTCGAGGTCGCCGACATCGCCGGCAGTCTCGATACCAGCACTGCTCATGGCCTTGATTCTGCTGAGGCAACTGCCCGTCTTGGATCCATCGGCCCCAACAGGCTCGCTGAGGCCCGACGCGATCCGGCATGGAAGCGGTTCTTGAACCAATTCCGCGATGTTCTCATCGCCATTCTTTTTGTCGCCGCCATTGTCAGCTTTGTTGTCTCGGGCGAACTGAAGACCCCAGCGGTGGTTTTGGTGGTGGTGTTGCTCAACGCCTTCATCGGCTTCATCCAGGAAAACCGTGCCGAAGCATCCCTCGATGCTCTCAAAAAGATGTTGACAACTTCGTCTCGAATTCGCCGAGATGGTCAGGTGATGTCTGTTCCCGCCGAACAACTTGTCCCCGGAGACATTGTCCTAATTGAAGCCGGTGATCGAGTTCCAGCTGACGGGCGCCTGTACATGGCGGCAAATTTGGAAATTGAGGAAGCCGCTCTCACCGGTGAGAGCACACCTTCAGTAAAGACCATTGAAAGTGTGGCTAATCGTGAAGCCCCCCTTGGTGATCGCACGAACATGGCCTATATGAACACGGTGGTGACCCGGGGTCGCGGTGAGGTTGTCATCACTGCCACAGGAATGTCGACCGAGATCGGCCGCATTGCCGATCTCTTGCGCTCCACTGAAACCGATAAAACGCCGTTGCAAAAGCAACTCGAAGGTTTGGCTCACAGTTTGGCCAAATTGTCTGGTCTCATCGTGGCGGCCGTTTTCGCCATCGGGTTGGCTCGAGGAAACGAAGTTTCCGAATTGCTCAACTTGGCAGTGGCCTTGGCCGTGGCCACAATCCCCGAGGGTCTGCCAGCGGTAACAGCAGTGACCTTGGCTATCGGCGTTTCAAAAATGGCCAAACAGAACGCCATCATCAAACGCCTGGCGTCAGTAGAAACCTTGGGATGTACCAACATCATCTGTTCGGATAAGACGGGCACACTCACCCTCAACGAAATGACGGCTCGTCGTCTCATCGTGCAGATGAATGAGCACGTCATTACCGGTGAGGGTTATGCCCCAGACGGAGAAATACAGCGCCGACCTACAGACACTCCCTTTGCCATGGACGCGGCTCTTCTCGGTATGGCGCTGTGCAGCGATGCGGTGACCCGATTCGAAGATGGTCAGTGGACATTGGTCGGTGACCCAACCGAAGGGGCGCTCATCGTACTTGCGGCCAAGGGTGGGCTCGATATCACGACCATGCGCTCGACCTACCCTCGTGTTGGTGAAGTGCCGTTTGATTCGGCAACCAAGGTCATGGCCACCTTCCATGAAATGGCTGGTAGCGACGGCCGCCGCGTGATCCGGATGTTTGTCAAAGGTGCACCTGATGTGGTGATGAATCATGCCAGCCTGGCCATTGGGGCTGATGGAATAGGAATTCCAATCTCATCGGCTCGCCCCACTTTGGATGCTCACAACGATCGCCTGGCATCGGAAGGGATGCGAATTCTGGCCGTGGCTCAGCGCGACATAGACCTTGATGCTTGGGATGAGTTCTCCAGCTCTGGTACCGATCCAGCAGTTCTGATCAATGACCTGACGCTGATTGCTCTCATCGGCATTGTCGATCCCCCACGACCTGAAGCCAAGGCTGCTATTGCTGAGGCTCGCACCGCAGGTATCAGAGTCAAGATGATTACTGGAGATCACGCCAAAACAGCTGCGGCCATCGGCGAGGAACTCGGACTCTCAACTGGCACATTGGTGGCTTTGACCGGCACCGACCTTGATCAACTCAGCGATGAACAACTGGATGCCTGCATTGAAGATGTATCGGTCTTTGCTCGCGTCGCACCCGAGCACAAGATCCGTATCGTCACTGCGCTGCAAAACCGCGGACATGTCGTTGCTATGACCGGCGATGGAGTCAATGATGCTCCGGCTTTGAAGAAGGCCGATATGGGTGTGGCTATGGGCATTACCGGCACAGAGGTCACCAAAGAAGCGGCCACCATGGTCTTAGCCGACGACAACTTCGCCACCATCGTCGGTGCAGTGAAGCGGGGTCGCATTATTTACGACAACATCGTGAAGTTTGTCCGCTTCCAATTGAGCACCACAGTTGGATTTGCTTTGCTCTTTTTGGCCGCATCGATTTTCGATATCGCTAAGGGCAAACCCTTTGCCGCCGTAGCCATTCTTTGGGTAAACATCATCATGGACGGGCCCCCGGCTATGGCCCTCGGCTTGGACCAAGGCGACTCCGACATTATGCGTCGGCAGCCGCGACCGACTGATGAGCGAATTCTCACCCGTCAGCGCTGGACGGCAATTCTTTACTCGTCATTGATCATGACCGTCGGAACTCTGGCCGTCTTGATTTGGGCACCAGGACCCGAAGCCGAAGCTGGAATAGCCACTGTGGCTGGGACAATGGCGTTCAACACTTTTGTTCTCTTCCAATTCTTCAACATTCTCAACGTGCGCAGCGACCGCAACACAGTATTTCGCCGTTTGACTTTCACGAATAACAAATTGTGGATCGCTTTGGCTGCAGTCATCGTGCTGCAGATCGGAGTCACCCACGTTGGTTTCATGCAGCGCCTTTTCGACACCATGTCGATTTCTTTCAGCCAGTGGTTGATCTGTATCGCCATTGCCTCCAGTGTTTTGTGGTTGGAGGAAATCCGGAAGTTCGTAGTTCGGTCCATTGATTCAAAGGAGAAAATCAAATCATGAACTGTCCCACATGCAAAGACGCCGATCTCGTGATGACCGATCGGCAAGGAATCGAAATTGACTATTGCCCGAAGTGTCGCGGGGTATGGCTAGACCGGGGTGAGTTGGACAAAATCATCGAGCGATCTCAGGCTCCAGCTCGGTCTGTAGGCCGCGACGATGATGACTGGGATGACACTCCGAAGTACGGCTATCCCAAAGGCGGCAAGCCCTACAAGAAGAGCAAGACCAAGAGCATCTTCGGCGAAATCTTTGACTTCTGATAACTAACCACCAGAAAGGATTGATCACATGTTCAAGAACACGATGAAGACTTCCGTTCTCCTGGCTGCACTTGGCGGCTTGATCGTCGGCGTGGCGTCTCTCCTAGGTGGCGGCAGCAGCGGTGCCGTCATGATCGGCCTGGTGATTGCCCTCGTGATGGTCGGCGGCAGCTACTGGTTCAGTGATCGCTTGGCTCTTCGATCGGCTAAAGCCCAAGTCATTACCGAAAATGAAGCACCCGAGTTTTACAACATGGTGCGCGCGCTAGCCGAGCGAGCCAATATGCCCATGCCCCGAGTAGCCATTTCGCCCGCCGAGCAACCCAATGCCTTCGCCACTGGTCGTGGCCCCCGCAATGCCGTGGTATGCGCGACGCAGGGTCTCTTGAAGTCAATGCCCCGCGATGAACTCGAAGGTGTCATGGCTCACGAACTGATGCATGTGCGCAACCGCGACATTCTCATTGGCTCAGTTGCTGCTGCGGTCGCTACGGCCATTTCGGCCATAGCCCAGATGGCTTACTTCGCGGCCATTTTCGGCGGCGGACGAGACGATGAGGATCGACCCAATCCCTTGGCGGTGATGATGATCTCCATGCTGGCACCATTGGCGGCCTCGCTCATTCAAATGTCCATCAGTCGAAACCGAGAATTCGAGGCCGATCGAAGTGCCGCTGAACTTCTCGGTACTGGTGAGCCATTAGCCAAAGCCTTGGAGCGCATTGAAGTATTGGCCGTACGCAACCCTATGACGGTGGCTCCGGCGCAGGCTCAGGCTTACATTCACAATCCATTGGCTGAATACAAACGACGCCCGCACAGTGGTGTGAACATGGCTCGCTTGTTCTCCACCCACCCCAGTACCGAAGAGCGCATCCGTCGCTTACGGGCCATGAGCTGATTACAAAGTCTCAGGGAAAAAGTCTTGGGGAAAGAGTTAGGGGAAAAGGTCCAAGCCAAGTGATGCCGAGGCTTTCGGGCTTTCATCCTGGGATTCCTCGGGGACCGAGAAGGCCGCATAGCCATCTCGTTCAAGAACGTCAGCTAGTTCTGGTCCACCACTTTCGACGATTCGACCCTTGACCAAAATATGCACACGACTGGGACGCAGTTCGGTCAGCAGGCGACTGTAGTGAGTGATGGCCAGAACACCGAGACCATCTTCTTCGCTGGCTTCCATCACCCGTCGGGCACAGTCGCGCAACGCATCAATGTCCAGCCCGGAATCAAGTTCATCCAAGATCACAAATCGGGGACGCAAAACGGCGAGTTGCAAAGTTTCATTGCGCTTTTTCTCGCCTCCCGATAAGTCCACATTCAAGGCTCGGTCCAAAAGTCGAGAATCCAAACCGATCCTGGATGCTTCTTCTCGCATGAGGGCCGGAAGTCGTTCGATGTCGGCCTCCCGGTTTCGACCCTTCAAGGCTTCGGTCAAAACATCTTCAAGCATGACGCCGGGAACCTCGGTCGGATACTGCATCACCAGGTGCAATCCGGCATCAGCTCGCTCCCAAGTCGCCAAACCCAACATCTCTTGACCGTCGAGAAGTATCGAACCCGCCGTCACCACATAACCCGGCTTACCCATGACGACCGCCGACAGGGTGCTCTTGCCGGCACCGTTCGGACCCATCACGGCGTGCACTTCACCTGAGGACAACGTCAAGTTGATGCCCCGCAAAATCTCTTTGCCACCAATTGAGGCGTGAAGGTCGCGAATTTCCAAAGTGTGTTTGACAACGCTCATGATTTCGCCCCGCCGCGTGCGACTCGCACTTCGCCATTTTCTACAGTCACCGCGTAAACCGGTACTGGTTGAGTCGCTGGCAAAGTCTCGGGGATTCCGGTAATCAAACTAAAAGCACTGCTGTGTTTCGGGCATTCAAGTTGGCGCTCTTCACACCACACTTCACCATCTGATAACGAGACATTGGCGTGACTACAGACGTCACCAATGGCGAAGAATTCATCGCCGATGCGCACCAGGGCAACCGCTTCACCATCAACGATTACTTTGGTTGCTGTTCCCGACTGAAAATCGTTTGTCGAACCAACAGAACTTCCTGTGGTCATCGCGTTCCTCCACGAGATTTCGCGCTTCCTGCGCCGTTATTGACTTCAAGGTGCAATTTTCGCGACACCCTCAGTCGTAAAGATTCAGCGAGACCACCAACTGGTA
>JBJOFA010000102.1:0-5637 GCA_046049015.1 Actinomycetota bacterium
GATGAAACACAGCGCAACATCATCGGAGAACGCGTGCTCGGGCTTCCGAGTGAACCACGTCTCGACAAAGACGTAGCGTGGAAAGACACCAAGCGCTAATAGCGCTACTGACATCGATTAACGACAAGGGGAACATAATGGATCTGGGATTGACCGGAAAGAAAGTATTAGTCACTGGCTCGACCAAAGGCATCGGACGCGCCATCGCCGAAGCATTTTTGGCCGAAGGGGCCAAGGTTGCTATTTGCGCCCGCAATGCCGATGAAGTGGTCTCAACAGTTGCCGAACTCTCCAAGCGCGGCACAGTCGTTGGTGCTGCCGTTGACGCTGGCGACGCCACTGCCCTGCGGGCTTGGGTGGCATCATCAGCAGAACAATTGGGTGGAATCGATGCCTACGTGCACAACACGTCGGGCAAACCAGCGCGCAAACTCGAACAGTGGATCAACAACTTCAACATCGATCTCATGGCTTTGGTACACGGAGTCGATGCCGCAACTGCCGCCCTGGCCGCCGGCGGAGGATCTGTCATCAGTATTAGCACCACCGCGACAGCTGAACATTTTGGACCTGGTTCAGGTAGTTACAGCGCTCTCAAATCGGCAATGACCAACTGGACTCTCGGCCAAGCCCAAGTCCTCGGCGCTCAAGGCATCCGCTGCAACGTCGTTTCACCAGGACCGATCATGGTCCAAGGTGGCGACTGGGACATGATCAAAAACGCCATGCCTCCATTTTTTGAAGCCACACAAAAGTCTCATCCAGCCGGACAACTTGGTGAGCCGAGCGATGTTGCCAACACCGTCGTTTTCCTAGCCAGTCAGGCGGCGCGCCATATCAACGGCGTCAATCTCACCGTTGATGGCGGCTTTTTGAAGCGCGTCGATTTCTGATTCTCGAAGAATCAACGGAAACAGGCGATCATGAATAACCAGGCGCCAGGACGACGAATAGACGTCACTTTCGTTGCTGGGGGCAAGTACCACGATATTGACTTTGCTCGGCGTGAGATTCTGTCTCTTCTTGCTGAACATGATGAGTTTCGAGTGCGCGTGCAACCTGACTACGAGGACACTTCAAGTCTTAAAACCTCGCAAATTCTGGTGTCGTTTACCTGTGATGTCCGTCCTTCAGAAAAGGCCCAACAAGAGATTCGCCATTGGGTCGAAAACGGCGGACGTTGGGTTGCCCTCCACGGAACGAATTCAGCTCTCACGCTCGGTGGGCCTGACGGTGTCGATTCTCCGCGGGTCTTTCCACTCTGGGCCGAGACCCTCGGAAGCCAATTCGTGGCGCATCCACCAATCCAGCCCTACGCAGTTCAGATAACTGATCCATCACATTGGCTCGTCAACGGCATCGAATCATTCGAGACCGATGACGAGTTGTACCTCTGCGAGTATGCCGATCGAAATGCACTACAAGTTCTTTTGCATACTGTTTGGCAAGGAGAGGCCAAGGGCTTCGTTGAATCGGACTGGACTTCATGTGATCCGATCCATCCAATTATGTATGTGCGACCCCTTGGTGCTGGAGCGATTCTCTACAACACCCTTGGGCATTGCCGCGGTCATTACGACATGGCCCCAGTTCTCGACTATTACCCCCGCATCGAACGATGCTCCTGGGAAAAGCCGGCCTATTACGAACTCCTCCGGCGCTCATTGCGCTGGGCACGCGGTCTGACCGCCTAGACCTCTCGCATGACAAGGAGACAATCATGTCCATCACCGCGGAAACGCAATTCGACTTACACCGGCGGATGGTTCGCATTCGACTTTTCGAAGAAGCAGCCGGACGGCTCGCCGAAGCTAACAAACTCCCGGGCTTCCTCCACCTCTATGTAGGTGAAGAAGCGGTTGCCTCGGGCTTTTGTGGAGCGCTGAACGACGACGATCACATCACTTCGACCCATCGCGGTCATGGTCATCTAGTGGCCAAAGGTGGTGATTTCAATCGCATGATGGCCGAGCTCATGGGTAAAGCCACGGGCTATTGCAAAGGCAAAGGGGGTTCCATGCATATCAACGACACCTCCCTTGGAATGCTTGGCGCGAATGGAATTGTCGGGGCCGGTACTCCTATTGCCGTTGGAGCGGCCTTTGCCAACAAGTACCGCGGCAAAGGACAAGTGGCAGTGGCTTTTTTCGGAGATGGTTCCACCAATATTGGGGCCTTCCACGAAGCCGCCAATATGGCCTGTGCTTTGCATCTGCCCATTGTCTTTGCCTGTGAAAACAATGAGTACGGCGAGTTCACCCCTCGCGAACAGACCATGGCCATCACCGACATCGTCGATCGAGCTGCCGGGTACGGCATGCCCGGCGTCATTGTTGATGGAATGGATGTCATTGCGGTTTACGAAGCTGCCTCAGAGGCCATCGCCCGAGCCCGCCAAGGGGGTGGACCGTCACTCATCGAAGCCAAGACCTATCGCTTCTACAATCACCACGGCGTTCAAAACCTTGGGTTGAAGTATCGACCGGATGAAGAAGTTGCCCGTTGGAAGGAAAGAGATCCGATTTTCAGTTTGGAAGCACGGATGATCACCAACGGAACGGCGAGTCAATCAGACTTCGAGGCGATCTGGGCCGAACTGCGAGCCGACATCGAAACGGCAATCACCTTTGCTGAAGAAAGTCCATACCCAACTCCGGACCAAGTTCTTGTGGATGTCTACTCATCAACCCACCATGGAGTATCAACAGTCACGCCGGGGGTCTCACGATGAGTTCAGAACGCAAACTTCCCTATGTCATGGCTTTCAATGAAGCCGTCAGCCAAATGATGGAGGCAGACGCCAACGTGTTTTGCGCTGGCGAAGATATCGGAGCTTTCGGAGGGGTTTTCGGAACCTTTGGCGGACTTCAAGCAAAATTCGGAGTCGACCGCGTTGTCGATACCCCGATCAGCGAACAGGCCATCATCGGCCTCGGAGTAGGTGCTTCGGTGACCGGATTACGGCCCATCGTCGACTTGATGTTCATGGATTTTATTTGCGTGGCCTTTGATCAAATTGTCAATCAGGCGGCCAAGTTGAAATACATGTTTGGCGGCGAACCTACGTTGCCCCTCACTATTACCACGGCCGGCGGTGGCGGTCTTTCGGCGGCCGCTCAACACAGCCAGTCCCTCGAAGCATTGCTCTGTCACATTCCCGGACTCAAAGTTGTCTTCCCTTCAAACCCCTATGACATGAAGGGACTCATGATTTCCTGTATCAAGGAAGACAACCCCACAGTCATGATCAAACATAAACGTCTCTTAGGTATGACCGGTGTCGTCCCAGAAGAGCCCTACGAAATTCCTTTAGGGAAGGCCAACATCTCCCGATCAGGAACCGATGTCACCATCGTGGCGTACGCCCGTATGGCCAATGAATCGTTGGCGGCAGCTGAGATATTGGCTGGTGAGGGTATCGATTGCGAAGTCATCGACCTGCGTACTCTGCAACCGCTTGATACTGAGACCATCGTGAAGTCAGTTCAAAAAACCAACCGTGTAGTGGTAGTGCATGAAGCGGTGCGCTTCGGCGGCCTTGGAGCCGAGATTGCCGCACAGATTCAGGAATTTGCTTTTGATTATCTAGATGCTCCAGTAACCCGCATCGGTGCACCTTTTTCACCAGTTCCATTTAGTCCAGCACTCGAAAAGCATTACATCCCCGAGGCTAAATCCATTGCCGATGGAGTCCGAGAAGTTCTCCGTCGCCACGTGATTGGCGGGTGAAGACTGTGATGTCCCAAGTCGGCATCATTGTCAACCCACACGCCGGCAAGGACATCCGTCGCCTATCAACACCAGCCACTCACACCTCAGATGTCACCAAAGTCGGCATCGTCCAACGAGCAATGGTGGCGGCTTTGGAGACAGGTGTTGATCGGATTCTGGTGATGCCTGATACCCATCGTCTTGGTGAGCGAGCCGCCCAAGGCCTCGGTGATCGAATACAACTGATGGACCAACAATTATCGGGCTCCCGATGGGACACGGTGATTGCGGCTCGATCTATGAAATCGGAACATGTCGGAGCCATCATTGCCCTCGGTGGAGACGGAACGGCTCGAGATGTAGCCCTCGGGTGGCCCGAAGTTCCGCTCGTAGCCATATCGACCGGCACGAACAATATTTTTCCGACAGCGGTGGATGGGACGTCAGCTGGAGCAGCGTGCGCCCTTGTTGCGCAAAACATTGTGGATCTCTCAGAGGTCGCACGACCTTCGAAAAGAATTGTGGTCATCATTGACGACCACAACGGAACAGATGAAGATGTCGCTCTCGTGGACTTGGCAGTGGTCTCAGGGCAATTCACCGGCACCCGCGCCGTTCAGGACCCCTCATCCATCAAAGAAGTTTTCGCCGCCATTGCCACACCGGTGGGATCAGGACTGTCAGGAATCGCCGGTCGGCTGCACCCAGTTTTACGCCACGAACCCGGTGGCGTTCGGGTCATTATGGGTCCTGGCGGTTCACAAGTACGAGTGCCCCTAGCCCCAGGAGCATTCACCACGTTGCACGTTGCCGAAGTGCAGTGTCTTACCGACGGCCAAAACGTCACCATTCCGGGTGGATCCATCTTGGCCTTCGACGGTGAACGCGACCGCCTGACAACGCAAGATGCGCTCATTACGGTTCGAATTGATTGGCTTGGTCCGCGCTTGATTGACGTCGAGGCAACCTTGGTCCAAGCCGCCCGTCGGGGACTCTTCATTGAGCCCATAAAGTCCATAGTGAGGAGTAGCCATGGCCACTGAATTCATAATGCCCAAGTTGGGCCTGACCATGGAAGAAGGCACCATCCTGGAGTGGCTGGTGGCCAGTGGAGATTTGATCCAACCGGGCATGCCTCTTTTGCGCATTGAAACCGACAAAGTGGAAAGCGATGTTGAAGCCACCATTGCCGGGCGTATTCATGTCAGTGGTCAAACTGGCGAAACCTACACCTGTGGTGCAGTGATTGGTTATGTACTTGCCGAAGGCGAAACGGCTCCGACATTGTCAACCGCGCCAACCACGACGGAGACAACTAGCAGCGACTCGCCCAAAACGTCACCCGTGGCAAATAGTTCGCACCAATCCCCGCCAATGAATTCCGGATCCGGTCGGACCTTCGTGAGTCCTAATGCTCATCGCATCGCCTCAACTCTCGGAGTCAATCTGGCCACCGTCACTGGAAGTGGCCCCGGAGGACGCATCGTCTCTGAAGATGTTGAAGAGGCCGCAGCGCGTCTAAAGGACAATTCCCCGATCAGCGTTGTGGATCGCAACTCCCCTGTGCTGGATCACGGACAGGTCATGGCCACTGCCGCGGCTCGCCAGCTTGCCGATTTACTTGGCATCGATCTTCATCAGGTGCCAACACCGCCGGACCGATCCCGTATCGAACGCGACGATGTGGCTCTCTACGTCCGTCAACGACTGGCAGCGCCATCGGTAGGCGTAGCTCCTTCTTCGTTAACCACGGCTCCCCCGGTTCGCACCGAGCCTCCGTTGGGAGCCAAGAAAATGTCTGGCATGCGCGGCACCATTGCCAAACGAATGCATTCCTCGCTTCACGAAATGGCCCAGCTGACCTTGCATATGGATGCCGACTTTGATCAGGTCATCGAACATCGCGAAGGACTCCGTAACTCCGCA
>JBJOFA010000103.1:0-5615 GCA_046049015.1 Actinomycetota bacterium
TTTGACGATGGCCTCTGGATCGCTGACGGCGACTTCTTCGATTTCCACTCCACCTTGGGCCGAAAGCATTAACAAATGCTTTTTAGCCGCCCGATCAAGGCTGAACGAGGCGTAGTACTCCTCGTCAATATCACTCGCGTGCTCTACCCAGATGCGCTTGACAACATGGCCCTTGATGTCCATACCGAGGATGTTGCCGGCGTGTAGCCGAGTCTCATCAGCGTTGTTGGCCAACTTGATGCCGCCGGCCTTACCGCGCCCTCCAACTTGGACCTGAGCCTTCACGACCACTGGGTAGCCGGCAGCTTCGGCTACCCGTACGGCTTCGTCGACAGTGTCGGCAGCTCCGCCCGGGCTCACCGGTATGTCATAACGGGCAAAGTACTGCTTGCCCTGATATTCAAATAAGTCCACGATTGATCCTCTCTGTCGTGAGTGTGCGGCCCTAGGCCGCTGGTTCTCGAGCGTCCAAAGCTTCTTCAAGCCATTGGGCAATTCCTTTGAGCGAAGAGCCCGGACCGAAGATCTCAGACACTCCCTGGTCGCGCAGAGTTCGGGCATCGGCATCTGGAATGACCCCGCCGCCGAAGATGAGCACATCGTCTAGATCGCGTTGGCGAAGTTCTTCCATCACCCGGGGAAAGAGCGTTAAATGGGCCCCCGACAACAGCGAAAGTCCTACGGCGTCCACGTCTTCTTGCAAAGCGGTCTCGGCGATCTGCTCTGGCGTCTGATGAAGGCCGGTATAAATCACCTCAAAGCCGTGGTCACGTAAGGCGCGAGTAATGGTCTTGGCGCCCCGATCGTGGCCATCAAGACCCGGTTTGGCAACGACTACTCGATAAGGCCGCTTCACAAGTGTCAAACCCTACGCCCTTACGGGCGGCGTCGCATAGTCCGCACAAATCGACGCCAAGTCTGGGCCGGACTTCCCAAACCGCCGACGTCTCCCGGCAGACTAGGACCGTGCGTCAACCTCAATTTCGTTCCCCAGCTTCCCGGGCAATAGCACCGGTGATTGCCGGGCTGGCATTTTTTGGACTTCTTGGCCTCGTCTTATGGGGAATCGCCGCCGTGATGTCAGGCGAACAATCTCAGTCCACCACTTTCACCCCCGATCGCTTACCCGTAGGGAACATCCAACGCTGGGCCGAATCAATCGAGACAACGGGTCCGGTGATTTTTCCCGGGTTGGGCACCACGACCGGCGAGCGGACACTGGTCCTTAATCACACCGGCACTAATCCAGAACGAGGGTGGTCGCTTTATTACGCCCACCCCGCCGACCGACCGCCTTCCTGCGCCATTGAGCAGATCATCAAGACCGATACTTTCACCGATTGCGATGGCCGAACCATCTCGATAGTTGACTTAGCTCCTCCGGCCAACGGGGAGTTTCCCATCATCGAAGATCGCACCATGTTGTATATCGACCTTGGTGAACAAACTTTGGCAACCACGACCATTCCGTAGTTAGGTCTCAACTTTTTCAATGATTCTTCGGTGTTGGCGGTGGCCACAGCTGCGGGAACCAGTCACCGGTCAATGGCTCTCCATTTCGGCGCTGATCCTCTTCGGTGGAAATGACTGCGCCAAGATCAGGTGATGTCACCCATGGGCGATGAGCGTAGACCATGTCGTCTCCCAGTACCCGCCAACTGAAAACCCGCCGACGATGAGAGCCACTCACCCCTGGCGCGCCGTGAATGGTCAGCATGTGAAAAGCGATGGCATCACCCGGCTCCAATTCCCAGCGAAGAATCTTTGGTCCATTGTCGAGACCAGCGGAATCACCAAGTGCTTCGAAATCGGGCATCTCGACCAAAGACCCTTCAGGAAACCATTTAGCTTCCTGGTCCAAAAATGATCGGGGCATCCGCCACGGGCCTAAGTGGCTTCCCGCTACCAATTCCAAACAGGTGTCAATAGGCACTGGATCAACTGGAATCCAAAAGCTGACATTTTGACGGCCTTCAACGTCGTAGTAAGGCTGATCTTGGTGCCAGGGAGTTCTTTGCCGTGTTCCAGGCTCCTTGACCAAGACATGATCGTGGTAGTGAACAACGGTTGTGGATTGCATGAGTTCACTGGCGATGAGTCGTAATTGAGAATTTGAGATGAATGAAGCGAACTCTTCTATGTCCCGCCACCGACAGAAATCTTCAATGAAAAAGCCCGGATCATCCAAAGAACTTGCCACTTTGGCTCTTTGACTAGGACGCTCAACCACTGCGTCAATTCCCCGCCGCAGGATTTCGATCTCCTCTGGAGAGACCACATCGCGAAGTACCACCGCACCGTTGCGCTGGTACTCATCAACTCTGCTCATGGCTCTATTCTGCTCCGAAGGGTTGTACTTTGGAAGATTGATTCTTTTAGCGGCCTTTCATGATCTCAATTGTTGGACGAAAAAGACCTGAACGACATGAACGACACAACAACCCCCAATGCCTACACGCCCATCATGGGTACTTTGGCGTACATCCTTGATGAAGCCCAACGCAAAGTTCTTTTAGTTCATCGCACAGCTCGACCCCATGATCAACATCTTGGGAAATGGAACGGACTCGGTGGCAAAGTGGAAGCTGGCGAGGATCTTGCTGCTGCCACCCGTCGAGAGATTGCTGAAGAAGCCAACATCCAAGTCACCGCCATGACTTTGCGGGGAACTATTTCATGGCCCGGGTTCGGCATTCAGGGCGAGGACTGGTTCAGTCTTATTTTTCTCATCACTGACTGGACGGGAACTCCGGCGACATCCAACGCAGAAGGCGATTTGGAATGGATACCAGTTTCTCGTTTACTTGATGCTTGTAGTTCTGAAGAAAGTCTTCGAGAAAAGGCCGATCTGCCAATGTGGGAAGGCGATCGCTATTTCATTCCGTTGGTTTTTGATAACGATCAACGAGTCTTTCATGGAGTGATGCCCTACTCCGATGGACACCCGACCTCATGGACTTATGAGCGCCACTGAGAGAGCGCCGTTGAACTCTGCTTCTCTACTTGTCAGTCTTTGGGAACTTCAGCGTTTTCGTCCCCGATCAAACGCACCCAAATGCAGAACTGATCGGTTGGTCCGTCTGGACTGGCGCCCCAACGGGCATCCCAGCGTTCACCGGGCAAGACACCGCGTACGCGCACGTTGTTCTGTTGCCGACGATGCGCCGATCGAAGATCGCTGGCGATTTGCGAGGCAGTTTTGGCGGTATACAACCGGTGCACTCGCACCCACGTTCCATGCTGACGCGCCGACTCCAGGGCCATCACCCAAAAAGAACGACGTTGCCAATTATTCGGATCAGGTGGATCCTCGGGTGTCACACCTCGATCAGAAATCCGCTGGCTGCTAATTCCCGCCATCACTAGTCTCAATTCTATTTGCAGGTACTTCTTTACCTACCCCCAGTGTGACGGAGGGTTGGCAGAAAGTTCGTGACCGAGAGCACTCCCGGAATTAATGGTGTAAATAAACAGGGGAGTCCCCAGGTCAACGAATTTCATGAATGTCATTAATGAAAATCATTAAGTGCCGACCAATTGCTTCATTGCGTAGTTACACCTTTAGTCACTACACGTTGAGAAGATTGCTCTGACTCGTTAGCGGTAGCGGACTTCAATAGTCGCTACCCAGTCTTTGACGCCACCGTTTAAATCCTCGGGCTCCACCACACACGATGGTTGACCGCATCGCACCAATAGTCGGGCCAACCATTGTTGACTGGCAACGGTCACCCACACGAACATCGACCCGTCAGCATTAGGTACATGGGCGTGTGTCATCACTCTGTCAAGCACCCAATCGTTGCCCGGCGCCAAGTAGAGCACCGCTTCAGTGATATCGCCCCGAAAGTTCCAACCACGAAACACAACCGGCCGTGTTTCAAAGGTCTTACCAGTTTCTTCTAGGTCAACAATCTGATCAATACGAAACGTTCGTTCACGGTCTCCGGAGACATGGTCATCAGCCATGAGATAAGCCTCGCCCCGCTCGAAGAAAACGTGGAGTGGATCAAGGACTCGCCTACTTACATCACCTTCGGCATTGACATAAGTGATTTTAATTTGGCGTTCTCTCTCAACTACCGAACGAATTTCAGCCAATAATGGCGCGTCCTCCAGACGTACCTTGATCGGAAGTTCGCCAAGTACCTGTTCGAGCTTTGCTCGCAGACTCAACGTCGCTTCGTCGCGAACCTTTCTCTCACCGGCTGCAGCATCCATGCTCGCCAGAGCCAGCGCTACCGCAGTTGCCTGCCGAGGGGTCAATTTCACCGAGCGCGTCATCAAATGGCGGGTTTTGAGATCTTTGGTATCGAGCCCATCAGCAGAAAAGCTCATCGGTGAATGCACTAACACCATGCCTTCGGCAACCGAGAAGTCGAATAGGACATCATGGGTGTAGGGCGGAACTCCACACATGGATGCGAATTCCAGATCTTTCACCAATTGCTGAGCACCAATACCCAAAATTTGAGCCAACTCATTCACAGAAATTGAACCATGAAGTCGAAGCCAGGGGATGATCGACAGGAGTCGCTGAAGCCGCTCACCTAAGGGTCTGGGACCGGGTTTATTGACTGGATCAACTGGTCGGTTCGGAGACTTTGGAATCTCTTGGGATGATTCTTTGATAGCCCTTAACCAATTTAAAAAGTCATCACGTAACCACTTCGGACTTTCCACTACGGCATGCGGCCCAAATCCGAGAAGCCAGCCTCGGAACCTCGCTGGATCATCGATTCGTACTGTTAAACGAAGACGACCTTCTCCAATGGGCTCCGTTTCAAGAACCCGATGATCCAACCAAGGCAGAGCGGCGTCATTGTCATCGACAATGACTATGGCTTCACCGTCGTCACCCATGGCATTGTGAGCTAGTCGCCGTATGTCTTCAATTGCTGACGGAGGCGAGGGTGCCGCAGGTTCCACCTCGAGGATTTCGTATTCCGCTGCAATGCGGGCACACGGCAATGCCGCCCATCGTTGGTCGCCGCCTAAATATCCGATGAGGTACCAAGTCCCCTTATCAAAAAGGAGGCGAATGGGCTCCACGTTCATTGGTTGTCCATCGAAGGAGATTCTCAGGACATGCTGACGCTGAACCATTTCGGTGAGGCGAACCACGATCAAGGGAACTTGCACCTGGAAGTCGAAACCAATTCGACGCGGCAACATCCCCTCTAATTTCATGAGGGCTTCAGACGCTTCAGGAACTGAGTAATGAATTGAAGCCAAGGCCAGATTCAGAACGTCCATCTCATTTTCGTTCAGATCCAATTCGGGGACTGCCATATCTTCTTCGGCGATCCAGTATCTGGTCTGACCGGCGTCTTCACCGTGGGCATAGTCCTGGCGGACTCGAATACCGAGATCACGCACAATGGTGCGTTTATCCGAAGCAAAAAGTTGCCGCTGAGCATCTTCGGCCTGCGGGTATGGAGTCATACCGCGAGCCATCTCGGCCACAATCTGCTCTCTGGTCATCGGCGCGTGAGCCCGATGCAACAGAGTGAACAGATTCAGAACTCGCTCCAGTGGATCAACCCGTTTACGAGCCTTTCGGTTTTCCTGAAGATCGTCCCCCACAGTCACCATTGTGCCGGAAGTTCAGCCCC
>JBJOFA010000104.1:0-5609 GCA_046049015.1 Actinomycetota bacterium
CGCGCTACTGCCGAGGCAGTAGCCGAGAAGGTCGGGCTCTCAGCTTGGTCCTCGTGGGCGATTGCCTGGCAGTCAGCTGGAAGGACTCCGGAACCCTGGATTGGCCCCGACATCTTGGAAGTCATCAACGATCTGGCAACAAGCGAAGCAGCATCAGGCGTTCTGGTGTGCGCCTGTGGGTTCGTAGCCGATCACCTTGAGGTGCTGTACGACCTAGATATCGAAGCCAAGGCCTACGCCAGAGAACGCAATTTGGCCTTCGACCGCACGGCTTGCGTGAATGATGACGCAACAATCATGGCTGCCCTGGCCCAGCGAGTCGTCGAGGCGGCGGGTCAGTTCACGGCATCGTGATTGCAAACGAAACGCTTTTCAGGGCAGGTCAGGTTCTATGAGCGACGGTCGCTCTGAAGTCGTAGTCATCGGTGGCGGTATCACCGGGCTCACGGCGGCGTACCGCTTGGCCCACGCGGCGCGGCTACGAGGGATTCAACTGGGCATCACTGTGGTCGAGGCCGAAGATCGCCTCGGAGGCAAAATTAAATCGTCTTCCTTTGCCGGTCTTGAAGGAATTGATGAAGGGCCCGACGCCTATTTGGCGCGGGTGCCCCATGCCGTGGCTTTGACCCACGATCTCGGGTTGGACTCTCGTGTCACGCACCCCGTATCGGGACACGCCGCCATCATGCAAGGTGGGTTGCAACGCATACCGGAAGGTTTGCTTCTTGGTGTGCCCACCGAACTCGGACGTCTTGTGCGAAGTCCACTGCTGTCGTGGAGAGGAAAAGGTCGCGCCGCCCTTGAACCCTTCGTACCCACCAGCCCCGATCCTCAAGATTCCATTGGTGTTTTCATTCGACAACGCTTTGGCGCAGAAGTATTGGAGCGTCTGGTCGATCCATTAGTCGGCAGCATCTACGCCGCTGACACCATGAATTTTTCTCTGGAGATGGTGCCTCAATTAGCGGCCCTAACTTCTGGCCGCAGCGTCTTGATGGCTGCACGACGCTCCATGAAGTCAGCCCCTGCACCAACCCGGCCAGTTTTCGACACCCCCATTGACGGAATGGGATCGCTGATATTGGCACTGCACCGCGAACTCATCAACCTGGGAGTTGAAATCTGCACATCCACCACGGTGGCAGCCATCGACACCGACCGGACCATATCTGGAGCGCCTCTTTATCGAGTTTCACTTTCGGGAGCGAGCACTGAAGAACTCCGGGCTCGAGCCGTCATTGTTACTTCTCCAGCCAACCCCAGTGCCCATCTCTTTTCCAAGGTTGACACCTCCGTTGCCGATCTCCTCAAGACCTGGAATCACGCCTCAGTGGTAATGGTGACCTTGCGCACGGTCGAAACCAATTTGGAAACCTTCACTGGTTTGAGCGGATATCTCGTTCCCAAACCAAATCAAAACCGGGTCACGGCGGTGTCCTTCGGTTCAAATAAGTGGGCTCACTGGAAACCTACCGATGGCTCAATGATCCTGCGCGTCTCAATGGGACGCGATGGCGCTCCTGCTGACGACCTCATTAATACGTGGGATGACGAGCGGCTCGTACAGCAGGTTCTGGATGAGGTCGCATGTCACACCGGGGTGTCAATTACGGCCGCCGATCACCGAGTGACGCGTTGGCCCCATTCGTTTCCGCAGTACCGCCCAGGCCATGCAAAAGTCGTTGACAAGTTAGAAAAATCCCTGCTTGTCAATGCCCCCGGAATCCTTTTTGCCGGTGCCAGCATCCGCGGTATCGGTATACCAGCATGTGTATCTCAAGCCAATCAAGCGGCTGAAGTGACATTACGAAGGCTGACTGGCGTGTTATAAAAGGCCTATGCGTATTCGAACATCTCCGGTACTTTTCGTCGCCGGTGCAATCTCAATCGGCAGCATTCTGGCGGCCTGTGGTTCATCAGGTGATGCCGAATCAACCACTTTGGCACCCATGACTGATGCCCCGTCAAGCACTGTCGCTGAGACCTCCACATCGACGTCGGTCTATGCCGGTCCACCAACGCTTGGTCCTAATGACACCTTGCCCACACCGGTTCCACCACCGAAAGAAGACGGGTCACGTGATGAGGAAACCATCCTTGGCTCGATCTCGATTCCAGCCATTGATGTTGAGCAGCCGCTATTACAGGGCATTCGATTGGCCACATTCGATAAAGGTGTGGGCCACTGGCCCGGTACCGCTTTACCCGGGCAAGTGGGCAACGTCGTGCTCGGCGGGCACCGCACCAGCGGCATTCGACCCTTCCGGGATGTTGACAAGTTGAAAAAGGGCGATGAAATCATCGTCACCACCGACGAAGGAACTTTCGTCTACATCGTTGATGGCACGACCATCGTTGATCCCAAGACCGGTATGTGGATCATTGAACAGACCACCGACGCCACGATGACCCTGTTCGCCTGTCATCCGCCAGGATCGGTCCGTCAACGGTTCATCGTGTTTGCTGATTACGACCGCAAACTTGACGTGTGACCTCCGGCGGTAAATCCGACCGGCTTTCGCGTTCGCTTTTCGCTGGCTTACTCGTCGCGGCCGCCATGCCCCCTTGGGGCTGGTGGCCGTTGGCATTTGTGGGCTTGGCCATGTTTTCGTCCGTTGAAAGAGCGGCCCATTCCACGCGTCGACGATTCCTGACCGGCTTTGTCTTTGCTTGTGGCTGGTTCTTTCCGGCCATGTCGTGGATGTGGTTCCTCACCGCACCCGGCTATGTCGTCGCCGTTTTTATCTTTGCCGCTTTGCACGGTGTTGTTTCAGTGATTGCGGTGCGACCCGCATCGCGGTCGACGACATTGTTCACCGCACCCGCCGGTCACGCCCTAGTCGAAGCCTTTCGAATGTCATTTCCATTCGGAGGGGTCCCGTTGGCGACTTTGGGTATTGCCCAAGTATCTGGACCATTGCGCCATGTGGCCTCTCTCGGTGGAGTCATTCTCATCACCTGGCTCACCTGGCAGATCGGGGCATTGTTCAATCGCGGTCATCCCCGAACTCGCCAATCCCAAAAAGTGCGTCGCCTGATCGTCGCGGTTTGTGTTGTCGTTTATGTCGCCGGCGTCGTGGACCCCAACGGTTCGAATACGGGGCGGACATTACGCGTGATCGCTATTCAAGGTGGTGGGCCCCAGGGAACTCTGGCTATCAATACCAATCCACGAGATGTTGTGATCCGGCATCTCGAGGCGACGCGGGATGTTGATGCCCCCGGCGAAGGTGACGCCCCGATTGATCTCGTGGTCTGGCCCGAAAACGTGATTGATGTCTACGACTTTGAAACGAGCGTGGAATTTACCGAGGTGGTGGCTGAGGCTCGCCGACTCGGTGCGCCAATCGCCGTGGGTATCACCGAGGATGTTGATGCATCTTCGTTTACCAATGCCCAAGTCATCGTGACTCCCGAGGGTGCGATTCATGATCGTTACGACAAAGTACGGCGCGTCCCTTTTGGCGAGTACATGCCATTACGAGAACTTCTCAAGACCCTCGGCGCCCCGGTTGATCAAGTTCCTCGGGATGCAGTGGCCGGAACGGGGCCGGGCTACCTGGACATTCCCATGGGCGCCGTTGACGAACGAGCCTCGGTAGCAATTTCCTGGGAGATCTTCTTTGGTGGTCGCGTTCGTGAAGGAGTGGAGCAGGGTGCCGGCTTCGTGATCAATCCGACCAATGGATCCAGTTACACCTGGACGGTCTTGCAAACTCAACAAGTGGCATCTTCCCGACTGCGGGCTCAAGAGACCGGCCGTTGGGTTGTACAAGTCTCCCCCACCGGGTTCAGTGCCTTCATTGATCCCGAAGGCAAGGTGTACGACCGGACGGGAGTAAGTGAACGCGCGGTTCTGGAACGCCAGATTCAGATGCGTTCGGGCGACACGATTTACGTTTCGCTTGGCGATGGCCCGTGGATCGTGTCACTGATGGCTGTTGCCGGAATCGGTCTGTTGCGTCCAGTCATACTTCGACGAGCACCGTACAGGGGCCGTCGTTCACCAGCGTGATTTTCATATCGGTGCGAAATTGCCCCGTGACAACGGTTGCACCAAGACGTTTTAATTCGGTGACGACGGCATCAACCAGAGGCTCGGCCACATCTGGTTTCGCTGCGGCAATCCAACTGGGTCGACGTCCGGTCGTGGTGTCGCCATAAAGCGTGAACTGACTGACTACGAGAACCGCTTTGGTGGTGTCAGCCACCGAAAGATTCATAACTCCGTCAGCATCGTTCATGATCCGAAGATTCCAGATTTTGTCAGCCAACTTGCGGGCTGTTAGTTCGGTGTCGGTGTGGGTGGCCCCAACCAGCACCAATAAACCGGGGCCAATCTCGCCTGATCGAGTGGTTTCACCGTCAACGGTGACATCAACCGCCGCCTGTTCAACCCGCTGCACGAGACCTCGCATGACGTCAGTCTGGCACCGAAGACCCAAACTGCTGGGCTATTCCTGACACCCGGGCAACTTACTCGCACCCCGGCGGTATCGTGAGTCCAACGTCAATTTGACGGGGCTGACAGGTTTCGACATGAGTCTCGTTGGACGAACGTGCGACCCGAGTTGCTCAGACTCGCTAAACGGGGCAACCAAAGAATTGCCAATGAGCAGTTCGCTCTCGCCGCCTGATTTTCAGGTAGTTGAGAGACATCGTGACCAGCAATGGCGCACGGGGCCGATCCACCGCAGCCCGGCAACAGAAGCGGAGGATGACGGCGAGAAAGACCGCTGACGGCGAGAAAGACCGCTGACCGCACGGAAAGACGTGTCGTAGTTCGCCAGCAATGACGGACAGTGGACCCGCCGATGAGATTGCGTCAGTCTCGAAGTTGGGAATGGTCGTAGCACGAGCGCTCAGCGCCTGATGGACGGGGGTTCGATTCCCCCCAGCTCCACTGTTCCTCGCGATCATTTGAGCATGCTCGATTTCGATTTCCACCACGACCACTGGCGCCAAACATAACCCAAGTGCACACTGCGGCGGGCGACGTCCGTCAAGACTCAGCCAAGCGACGTACTACGAAAAAGTGCTGACCTACAAGTCGCTGAGCCGGTCCCACAAGCCGCCCGGCGACGACCGGCGAATGAGCGCAATCGGGGCGACTTCAATTCGGCCGCCATCGATCACGAGCGCACGCCGTTCCACTAACCGGGCAACAACGGCGCTCACCTCAGCGACATCGCGGCCCAACTCGCCTGCCAAGCCATCGATCGATGTGGGCACTGTCTGGCGCATCACGTGTCGCATCACCACCCGTTCGTCCTCCGGCAAGTCGAGCAAGTCCGCCATGGCGAACGACGCTTCCGGCTCGGCGCCATCATCGAGACGATTTGCCAACCGATCGAACAGCCCGCCACTCATGCCAGCTCCGGCATCGCAATGGGCTCCGGCTGCGGACGACAGATCCCGCACCATAGCGTGCCACCCACGACGATCGACCGAGGAGGCGAGTCGCCGAACACCGAGATGATGTAGGGCAGCGCCGAATGGTGATCACCGCATACGGCGCGCCCGCAGAAGCGGCAGATCCCTCGGGCGACAACCTCGCACTGACCACACAACACAGGCCCTCCTTAGCGACCGACAAGATACGTTTAGAA
>JBJOFA010000105.1:0-5518 GCA_046049015.1 Actinomycetota bacterium
TCAGGCAGATTCCAAGGAATACGAGGGATACTCGCATCGGTGTAACCATTGCCGTCGAAAGCCGGACCAAGTTCTAGCTTTTCGCGAATGCCATACAGTCCGCCAGCAATCATCCCGGCAAAGGCTAGGTAGCTATTGGCATCGGCTCCGGGGATACGGTTCTCCACCCTCGCCGATGAACCATGTCCAACTTTTCGGAAACCTAAAGTGCGATTGTCCACTCCCCAACCAACACCAGTCGGAGCCCAAGAATCGGGTTGAAAGCGTCGATAACTGTTGATCGTTGGGGCCCACAGCAATGAGAACTCTCTTGCAGTGGCCACCAAACCGGCCACGAACTGCCGAAAGACGGTGTTCATTCCGTGCTTGTCAAGATCCGATCCAGCGTTGAACAAGGCGGTCTTGCCGTCCAATGACCAAAGGCTGATATGGACATGACACGAAGAACCCACATCGTCCATTGAAGGTTTCGCCATGAAACTCACTGAACGACCGTGTGAGGCGGCAATTTCTTTGGCGGCAGTTTTATAGATGTGGTTTCGATCCGCCATCTCCACTGCTGAAGCATAAGAAAGGTTGATCTCGTGTTGACCGGCCCCAGCTTCACCTTTAGAGAACTCCACTGGCACGCCGGATTGGATCAAAGAACGTCGAATATCCCCAATGACGTACTCGTCACGACTGGTCTGCATGATGTTGTAGTCCTCGGGCCAGTCCGAATGAGTGTGAAGATTTCGATATTCCTGTTCGCTGGCATCTTGATAGCTCTCGCGATATAAGTAGAACTCGATTTCACTTCCGATCATGGGCAGAAATCCCATAGTTGATGCCGCATCAACTTGATGACGAAGTACTGATCGTGGAGCAATATCAATAAGGTCTCCGGTTTCAGTATCAAAGACATCGCACATCACCAAGGCGGTCCCGGGAGTCCAGGAAAGAATTCGCACCGTTTCCCAGTCAGCTCGGGCCACCATGTCGCCATAACCTTTATCGAAATTGGCAAAACGGAATCCTGGTGTGGGCTGATTGTCCAGATCACAGGTCAAGAGATAGTCGCAATTCTCTGTTCCGTGTTCGGCGACGTGGTCTAAAAAGAACCGCCCTGCGGTGCGCTTACCGACAAGCCGACCGTAACGATCAACGAAGGCCATGATCACCGTGTCGATCTCACCAGCGCTGATCAAGGTCGACAATTCCTGACGGGTGACCACCTCACGCTTCATCATGCTGGCACCCTACCCAGGAGATCCCGTTGGAAATTGGAACCTCTGGGCTTGATGAGGACTACTTCTTTGCGGCTTTTGCCGGCGCCTTTGCTGGAACCTTGGCCGCGGCTTTGGCTGGCGCTTTAGCTGGCGTCTTGGCGGCAACTTTTACTGGCGCTTTGGCTGGAACTTTGGCTGGCGCTTTGGCTGGAACTTTGGCTGGAGTCTTGGTCGCAACTTTGGCTGGCGTCTTAGCCGCAGCCTTCACCGGAGCGGCATCAATATCAATTGCTCCTGGTCCGGTTCCCTCTTCAGCCTTGGGAGCGGCCGCTTTGACGGCCTTGACGGCCTTGACTGGCTTGAGTACTCCTCGCGCCAATGCATCGTCCAAGTACTTTTCTGCCTCTTCGGTAGTCACCTTAAGAGCCGGAGCAATTTCGGAAATCAAATTGACGCGCGCTCGCTCGTACATGGTGCGCTCGGCTGCCGAAAGAGAAGCATCGCGATTACGAGCCGCAAGGTTTCTGACGACCTCAGCCACCTGATAAACGTCACCGCTTTTCAACTTTTCCTGGTGATTTTTAAATCTTCGACTCCAGTTGGCCGGCACTCGCGGGTCAGCTTTGGCCAGAACAGCCACCAAGTCTTCAAGTTCATCGGGTGATACCGGCGGACGCACGCCCACTTCATCGACCTTGGCCATCGGAACCCGCAGGGTCATATCGCCGATCACTGTTCGCAACACCAGGTAATCCTGAGCCTTGCCGACATTGAGCGGATCCTCTTTGCGGATCGCCTCAACCTTGCAGGCACCATGCTGCGGATAGATAACGGTGTCACCCTTCTTAAACTTCACTCGGACCTCACTCATCCATCATCCGCGCCGACATGAACATCGCCCGCAACGGTCGCTCAAGTGTAGGGGAAAGGCCTGCATTTCCGGCGATTACCCCGGTCATCCACACTTTTCTGACCCTGAATCAAGATCACACGAGACCATGGCGCCCTCGGCACGATTCGAACGTGCGCGCTACGGATTAGAAGCCCGTTGCTCTATCCAGCTGAGCTACGAGGGCGAGCCCTCCCAGGCTACAAGGGGTCCGGTTCCTAGGAAGCCGAGTCAAGCGCCAGGATCTGGCGTCGAAGGAAGTCCAGGGCCGAGATCACCGACAATTGGCGCATTTGATCCCGCTGTCCAGGAAGTCGAAGAGTCGTGGTCACCGTGGGATGGCCAGCAAAGGCCACTCCGAGACATAGAGTCCCAACCGGTTGACCATCTTGTTCAGAAGGTCCAGCTACACCGGTCAAGGACAACGCCACATCGGATCGGAGAACTTCTCTGGCTCCTTCGGCCATGGCCCGGGCTGCGGCTTCACTGACGACCGGGCCAACTGGAACCCCGAGGACATCGAATTTCACCTCGCTGGCGTAGGAAACGACCGATCCCCGAAAAACAGCACTGGCGCCTGGAACCGACGTAACTCGCCCGGCGACCAATCCTCCCGTTACCGACTCAGCGAGTCCCAAGGTCAAGTTTCGCTCGCCGAGCAGTTGCAAAACCACTGATTCCATGGTGTCGGAATCAAATCCGAAAACAACATCGCCGACAACATCGACAACACGCCTCTCCCACACTTGAAGTACCGCTGAAACTTCAGCAACACTCGGACCCTTGGCCGTCAGACGGACCTTGATACCTTCCCAACCGCTGGCCAAAAATGCCAACGTCGGATTAGCCCGCTCCTCCAATTCAGCAATAAGGGCGGCCAGGCGTTCATTGAGGCCACTCTCACTTTCACCCCACGTGCGAATCAGGCGACTCACGATGACATCGTTAGAGCCGCTGCGCCGCCGAAGATCAGGAAGGATTGCCCGCTGCATCATGTCTTGCATTTCATGGGGCACTCCAGGAACTGCATAGATGACTTTGTCACCGACTGGACAGATCAACCCGGGTGCTGTCCCTCGCGTTTGCGCAATGACTTCGGCTCCAGTTGGAACCATGGCCTGACGAAGGTTATTTTCCGGCATTCTTCGCTGTCGCGCCGCGAACATCGACCGAATGGTGTCAGCGACAGCATCATTGAGATGCATCTCGACTCCCATCACTTCAGAAATTGCTTCTCGAGTCAGGTCGTCATGGGTTGGACCAAGTCCGCCGCACATAATCACGGCGTCAGAATGTTCCAGCACATAACGCAGCACTTGCACAATCCGGTCTTGGTTGTCACCGACTTTCACTTGAAGAAACGAATCAATACCGTGAGCCGCTAATTCCCCACCCATCCACGATGAGTTGGTATCGGTAATTTGCCCCAGCAGAAGTTCAGTTCCAACCGCCACCACCGAACAACGCATCGGATCACATTCCCTTTTCGGCGACTTGCTGTTTCGCTAGGCGTCGCGCCCGCCATAGGTACTGCAGTCCACTCACCGAAGTCAACACCACTGACAACCAAAGCAAGCCCAACCACAGCCACGTGGCGTCTTGGGTTGTCAACGGAGCAATGGCAAAGCCGATGCTGAGTTGCTGAAAAACCGTCTTGAACTTGGCAATCCGACTTGCCGGCACACTGATTCCCTTGGCCCCGGCAAGAACGCGATACATACTAATTGCAATCTCGCGAACCGCGATGATGAGAACGGGAACTACCCAAAAAATTCCTCGGCTGACGAGAGTAAACATGGCCCCTAGGACCAGTACTTTGTCCGCCAAGGGGTCGAGAAATGCACCAGACCGCGTCGCCCCATGACGCCTGGCCAAATATCCATCAATCCCATCGCTCGAGCACAAGAGAGTCCAAAGCACGGCCGCCCACCACGAGCCCCCGGCTTGTTCTGGCACAACCAAGAACATCAACGGCGAGACCAGTATTCGTCCGACTGTGACCGCATTAGCCCAGGTCGCGATGGCATTAGGATCGACCGGCACGACTCCAGCCTGCCACATGGAGGGGACGTGGGAGAACTACCCTCCGAATCGTTGTCTAGACGTGCCCGGCCAGCGGTTCAACTATTGCCGCGACGAGATCGGGTCCTGTTGCTTCAGTCACGATGACGTCGTAGAACCTTCCTTGTTCTAGGTCAACGGGAACCTCGATTACTCCGTCTATCTCTGGTGCTTCCCGGTGCGAGCGGGCCTCACCCGGCCCATCAACCAAAACGTTGATTCTCCGGCCTATTAAGGCATCTCGTCGACTGGCCGTAATGCGATCTTGCATCTCGGTGAGTTCGGAGAGTCGCTCGCGAGCTAACGCTGGATCCACCTGTCCATCAAGCCCCACGGCATAAGTCCCTTCCTCTGGCGAGTAGGGGAAAAATCCACACCAATCCAATTGTGCTGATTCGACAAATGCCAACAACTGATCATGATCTTCTTCAGTCTCGCCGGGGTACCCAACGATGAAATTGCTCCGAAAGGCAGCTTCGGGTTCTCGATTGCGGATATCAGCAATGCGCTTCAAAAATCGCTCGCCGTCGCCCCACCGACGCATCCGACGTAGAAGAGGCTTGCTCACGTGCTGCAGAGATAAATCGAAGTAGGGCATTCCACTGCTGATCATGACATCAATGAGTTCATCGCTGAGATCACTTGGGTAGAGGTATAAAAGACGCACCCGTTCCACCTCGGCTGCTATCGAGCGGACCAGCGGAACAATACTTCCAGCACCCAATTCACTGGGGCGGTCCTTGCCATAACTGGCAAGATCCTGGGCCACGAGAACAATCTCTTGGACCCCAAGCTCGGCCACTTCATGTTGAATCGAAGCAATGTCTCGACTGCGTTGTGGACCGCGAAACGACGGGATGGCGCAAAATCCACATTGGCGATCACAGCCTTCGGCAATCTTTACATAAGCCCAAGGCAATGAACTTTTGGGCCGAGGGAGATTGAGCAGATCCATTGTCGGCACCGGGGTTGATGAAACCGGAATGCGTTTTTTTGACGATGGAGGAACGACCGACACCCCAAACCCAGCAACCAGGTCGACCTCGGGGATTGCATCAGTAATTTCAGAGCCATAACGCTCGGCCATACACCCAGTGACCACCAGCTGGGCCCCCTGACGCCGTTGAGACTCAAGGGCCAGAATCACTTCCACTGATTCCTGGCGGGCCTGGTCAATAAAGGCACAGGTGTTCACAACAACAAGATCTGCGTCACCCACTTCGCTCGTGGCGACGTATCCATCGGCAAGCAAAGTCCCAATAATTTTGTCGGAGTCGACTTGATTCTTTGGGCAACCCAAAGTCTCGACATAGAACTGCCGACGTTCGTTCTTCACGTGGTGAGGATATCTGGAGCCTTG
>JBJOFA010000106.1:0-5507 GCA_046049015.1 Actinomycetota bacterium
CCCACCGGGATAGGAATATGCGATAGCGATTCTTTGACTCCCGGAATATCCAGCAACGGCCGAGTCATATGCGTATCAATCACTCCGGGAGCCACAGCATTGAGGCGCACTCCCGATTTCATCCAATCGGCGGACTGTTGACGCACCCAGAAAGCAATGGCCAATTTGCCCGCCGGATAAGCAGTGAATGAAGACTGTCCGGCGTAGTGCTGCACCATGGTCTCTTCATCGGAATTCAAATAGGCAAGTGCATCATCAACGGACAGCCCGGGGGTCATCGTGGTGGAGTTGGATGAGATCATCACTACGGCAGAGTTATGTCCCTTTTCCAAAGCCGGCCGAAGACCCGTCACCAGAGCCAAGGTGCCATAGAAGTTGACCCGCACCACCAGTTCATCGGGGGCCGGAGTACTGACACCGGCACACGGCACCAAACCATCGAGCACGCCATCACAGGCCGTGAGCACTTCGTGGACAATTCGTGGTCGCTCGGTGGGCTTGGACAAGTCCCCCACCACCTCGGCATCGCGCAGATCCACACCGATCACTCGATGCCCATCGCGCCGCAGTCTTTCCGCAGTGGCAGCCCCAATACCCGACGCTGTTCCGGTCACACAGATCGTTCCCATTAGCCCTCCTTGACAACTCCAGTGTGTCAGATGGCGAACAACACTCCCCGCTCGCTACGGTTTGCCTATGCGTTCCATCGTTTGTCGTGAATTTGGACCCCTCGATCGCCTTGAGGTGCAGGATTCGCCCTCACCAGATCTGTTTCCAGGAACGGTTCGTCTTGCGGTGACCGCCTGTGGCGTCAATTACGTCGACGCCCTCTTCGTCCAAGGGAAGTATCAAATCAAACCGCCCACGCCCTTTGTTCCCGGTATGGAAGTGGTGGGCACCATCAGCGAGATCGCCCCCGATGTACAAGGCCTGACGTTGGGAACTCGAGTGTTCGCCAATGTGGGACTCGGCGGCTACGCCTCTGAAGCGATTGCCTCGGCCAAACGCGTCATCCAACTTCCGGCCTCGCTGTCTGACGGCCAGGCGGCCACGTTCATGCAGAGTTATCTCACAGCCTGGTTCGCTCTCGTGCAACGAGCCCAGGTGCAAGCGGACCGCTGGCTACTGGTGCTGGGTGCCGGCAGTGGTGTCGGTTTAGCGGCGGTCGATGTGGGACAGGCTCTTGGTTTGAAAGTCATTGCAGTCGCATCAACTTCTGAAAAGCGAGCCTTAGCCACATCACGCGGAGCAGTGGCTGTTATCGATTCGAATCTCGATGCCAATACCGTGAAAGAGGAAGCCAAGAAAATTTCTGGTAGCGGTATTGATTATCTCTACGATCCGGTTGGTGGCGAACTGGGTGAAACGTGTTTACGGGCCCTCACCGATGACGGCCAATACTTGGTCATTGGTTTCGTCGCCGGCATTCCCCAGTTGCCGGCCAATCAGATTCTGCTGCGTAATCGACGGGTCGTAGGAGTCGATTGGGGTGGGTGGGCCGGGAAGAATCCGGGTCTCAACGATGCGATGTTGAACGAAGTATTAGCCCTCATTAGTGCCGGGAAACTACACCCGGTGGAACCACAGACGTATCCCCTCGATCAGGCTGCCCAAGCCTTACACGATCTCGAAGATCGCAAAGTGGCCGGCAAAGTTGCCCTGATTCCGTAATTGGCGACGAGTTATCGGGCGAGAACGTTGTCGCGACCAGCGGCTCGGAACTGCTCCCGCAATGCTGCGGCATCGGCTGGAGAGAAAGCACGAATCGATTCGTTACGACCCGATTGCCACCAAATCTGTGCCGTTGGATCTGATTCGATGTCGTGCCAACGCCGCTTGACCAAATCACGTTTCAAAATCTTGTTGGTTTGCGTCATCGGAAAATCGGCAACTACTTGAATGAACGTGGGAGTCCATTTCGGTCCGAGATCATTTTGTTGAGCAAGAAAACCAATGAAAGCGTCAATATCAAAGACCGCACCAGGTCGCAGTTGAATTGCCGCCATCACGCGATCACCAATGACCGGATCAGGTACGCCATAGACCGCCGACAAGATGACATCGGGATGACGCATGATGATGCGCTCAATCGGCGCACCAGCAAAGTTTTCACCATCCACGCGCATCCAATCGGCGCTGCGACCAGCGAAATAGAAAAAGCCCTGAGCGTCGCGGTAGGCCAAGTCGCCGGTCCAATAGGCGCCGTCACGAATGCGCTCCTTATTGGCTTCATCGTTATTCCAATAACCCTCAAAGGTGCCGCCGCCACGATTGACGATCTCACCAATGGCTTGTTCGGCGTTCAGAAGTTGTCCGTCAGCGCCAAACTCGGCGGGAGGACAGGGCTCACCCGTGTTCGGATCCAAAATGGTGATCGTGTCTTGAGCGGCCACACCCAACGCTCCAGCCGGCATATTCGGAACGCGAATGATGCTGGCTCCAGTCTCGGTTTGACCGTAGCCATCTTGGAGACGGCAGCCAAAGCGCCTTTGAAATTCAATCAGATCTGATTCAGAGCCTTCGTTGCCGTAACCACGCACCAGGGGATTGTCGGCATCATCGGCTCGTTCGGGCGTGGCAAGAACGTAGGCCAGAGGCTTACCGACATAGTTGAAAAAAGTGGCCCCGAACTTGCGCACATCGGGCAAGAACTCTGAAGCAGAGAATTTGCGTCGCAGAGCAACGGTGCTCCCCTTCACCAGCGCCGGAGCCCAAGCGGTAAAGAGAGCATTCGAGTGGAAAAGTGGCATCGAGATATATGAGACGTCGTCAGCGGTCAGATCGGTGAGGTAACACATCGAAGCGGCTACAAAATCCAGCCGGCCGTGGCTAGTGATAACCGCTTTGGGTGCACCACTTGTTCCCGAGGTGAAGAGCAACAGGAACTGATCAGCAGGCTTCACCGGATAGTCCGCAGCTGTCGGCAACGATGCGCCCTGATGTTGAGCGAGAGCCTGGCGATACGAGTCGCTGTTAGTGATAAACACCGTGGCTCCACCGAGATCAAGACCCTCCACCAGATTGGCGAGCGCAGCATCCACGATCACCAGTTGGCACTCGGTGTAGGTGATATCGCGCGCCAATTCCTCGCCACGACGCGTCGGGTTGATACCGACGATCGTGGAACCAGTCACGGCAGCTGCGCCGAGCCACATGGTGAAATCAGGAATGTTCTCCATGAGCAGACCAATGTGAGCAGGCTGACCGGTGCCGCGTTCTTGGCGAATGCTGGCCCACAGGGAAGCTCGGGCGGCAACTTCGCTACACCATTGTCGGTACGTCCACCGTTGATCCTCGAAGAGAACCGCGAGGTTGTCGTCGTCGGCGCGACGGCGAACGTAGTCAGCAAAAGTGAGAGCCACAGTCTCAGAGCTCACGGGCAACCTCCTGAGCGGTGTGAATGGCCCCTTCGATATAACCCACAGTTTGAGCGTCACCGACAACGTGCACGGGAATTCCCAGGCCGGCAAGTTCATCGGCTAATTGACTGTCGGGCGTGACATCGGCCGCCAGAACCACGGTGTCAGCACGAGCTTCGAATTCCTTGTCACCAAGGCGGTACCGAACACTCACGGTGTTGATGGATGTCACGGTGGCGTCACGAATGAGCGTGACCCCATGGTGTGTGGCTCGATTCACGGCCGTCCAACGTCGAGGCATGGCCATGGGAAGACCCATTTGCGAACCAGATTCAAGAACGGTGACACTGCGACGCCGCTCGGCCAAGAACTCAGACAATTCCAAACCAACCAATCCACCGCCGACTACGACCACCCGTTTACCGACCGGCATCCATCGCTTGGACAGTTTGCGAATACGTTCGGCCTTATTCAAGATGCGAAGGACGCGACCCGTCTGCACTACTCGCCGAGCCACCGGACCAAGTGATGAAGTATCGGTCCCCTCCTCGCCAGTGATCAAACCCCGCAAAATATCGCCAGTGAGCACGTGAGGAAGATCGGCGCCCGGTACATCCGGGCGACTCCGCTTGGCTCCGGTGGCCACGATGATGGCGTCGGGTTTCGTAGCGGCGATGGTGGCAACTGTGGCGGTCTCACCGAGACGGATCGTCACTCCAAGTCGTTGCACTTCATGGCTCAGCCAATCCACAAGTTGGGCATTAGGTGGCGTGGTCAACTGCGAGAACCACACTGTGCCACCGAGTCGATCGGATTTATCAAACACCGTGACGGCTGCACCTCGTTCGGCAAGCACCCGAGCAGATTCCAAACCAGCAGGCCCGGCCCCAATGATCGTGACTCGACGTACAGCCCCCAGTGGCGGCAGAACCGCCAAAGACTCGTGGCCGAGGGCGGGATTCACTGCGCACTTGGGCGTGCCGTCGAAGAAGTTCTGCTCCACACAGACATAGCAGTTGATACACGGACGTACGGACTGTCGTCGTCCGGCGCGAATCTTCTTCACCAATTCGGGATCGGCCAAAAGCTGTCGCCCCATAGATACGAAATCACACTCACCGTTGGCGATCATTTCTTCGGCCACTTCGGGCAATACGCGCCCGACGGCAATCACCGGAATCGTGACGTGCTGTTTCACGGTGCGCGCCATCTGCCGATATTGCGCCACAGTCGATGGCAATGGCCCCTCAGTGAAATCAGCAAATGGATTATGGGCATTGGCCGATACGTGAATGGCGTCAGCACCGGCTTCTTCAATCATTGCCGCGGCCCGCGCCGTCTCAGTCATGGTCAAACCATCAACGAGACCGTATTCGTGCCCGTTGACTCGCACTATGACCGGATAATCGGGACCAACAACTTTTTTGATCGCTCGAACTACTTCACAGGTCAATCGGACGCGATTCTCAAGGGATCCGCCCCAACGGTCGGTGCGTTTGTTGTAGCCCCGTGAAAGAAACGTCGACAACAAATAACCGTGGGCCGCATGAATTTCAATGGCATCAACGCCGGCGGCCTGCACTCGGCGAGCCGCTTGGGCGAATTGATCAATGACCCAGGCCAAATCATCCTCGTCAGCAACTTTGTAGGTGGCCTTCTTGCCTTGAGTCGCCGTTGCCAAAGACATCAGTTCGTGCATGGGACTGTCACGTAAAGCCGACATATCCAAATTGCCTTCGAGGAGCGAAGGGACTAACTGCGGCCGACCATCCGCGGTATCAACACTGGCCGTCTTACCGTGGTGACACAGTTGCATGCACAACTTGCCGCCCGCACCGTGCACCGCATCGGCGAGGCGACGAATGCCCGGGATGTACTTGTCATCGGAAAATGCCGGCTGATGTCGCGACGTTGCCCCAACCGGCCAGGCAACCGCTCCAGTTCCGGTAATAACCATGGCCGTTCCACCAGCGGCGCGGGCCTGATAGTGGGCAATCTCGCCATCACTGATTTCACCTTCAACACAGAGATTCATATCCATGGCGGGCAGGAAAACCCGATTGGATAACTCCAGTCCAGCGATACGAGCAGTTGAAAGAAGATGCGAGAAATCAGACGTGGTTGCCCTGGACACTTTACGAACTCCTC
>JBJOFA010000107.1:0-5464 GCA_046049015.1 Actinomycetota bacterium
CAACCATTCGATTAGGCGCGGGTCACGCTGGGCCATCACGTGACCCTTCCGGAGCGCCATCAGGTTCGCTCGGCAAACGACCGCTGAAGGCGGTGAGCATTGGCCCGTCATGCTCCGTGGGCGCGGCGCCAGATATGGCTTCATCCATCACATCAGGTTCTTCGGCAGCCAATTGGGCGAGATGACTTTCGATCACTGCGATGATACGTATGAGCGTGAGACGAGCTTGCTCTTCGTGGACAGCAGCCAAAATATCTGATCGAAGGATCCGCGCCGTGTTGGCAAGGACGATGGAACTGTCGAAGTCGGGTTTCATGATGTGCTTCCAAGCATCGCCGCCGCTCGGGCTTCGGCGTCGAAATTCCAAGTGGCGAACCACATCGGATCGGCCAAGGGTTGGTCCAGATCCGCCCAACCCTGAGCCAGGAACCACTCATAGGTGCTGCGATGCCCAGTAGCAAAATCAACTTGGGGCACAGGTCCGAGAAGCCGATGCAACTTCTCGATCGACAAAACGGCGTGATGAGCTCTCGAAAACAGGTGACCGTAGACCCCTCGAGGAAAATCGTCGGGAAGCTCTGACGGGACGAAGACAATATGGGCTGGACGTTCCACGATCTGGGCCAGCGTTTCCACATAGCGCAACGTGGTGACGGCTTCGGCGGTGGTGTTGACGATCTCACCCTGGGCACCGCGACAATCAACGAGAGCGATCAAGATTGCACACAGGTCATCGACATGGCCGTAAGACGCGGTCACCAATCCTTCGTGAGGGACGAGGACCGGTAAACCCCGTTGGAGGCGGAGAAACATTGGAGTCTCCATGTCATAGATGTTGTTGTGGGGGCCATAAATCGCCGCGGGTCGAGAAATTGTCACGGGAAAGCCGGTGCGCGCGTGGCGCTCAAGCATGACGCTTTCGGCCGTCGCTTTGAAACCACCGTAGGTGTGCACTCCTTCAGCATTGGGTGGTAGATCCTCGGTCCAAGGAGCCACGCCGAGGAGCGACTGATCGTAAGCCATGATGGATGACACGTATACGTAATGCCCGACGCGTCCATCGAAGATGTCGATCAAGGCGTCGATATCGCTTCCACCGGCTGCCATGACGAAACCGGATACATCGAACACTGCATCCCACTCTGTTCCGGCCAGCGCAGCACGCATCGATGCGGCATCGGTTCGGTCTGCAGTCACCAGACGAACACCTTCGGGACGAGTGGTAGGGGTCCGACCACGATTCAGGACCACGACCTCATGACCAAGCGCCGCGAGCATCTCTACCAATCGACGGCCAACAAAGACCGATCCCCCGAGCACGAGTGCCTTCACGTGCGTCCTTCATACGGCCCAAGGACGACCGACTCGAGATGGCCGACGCCGGTATCGACAGGATCATCGAGATTGGTGCAACGCCCCCAGGCCTCGGCATAGTGCGATCGGTTGAAGGCTGTCGGCTTGGGCGATGTAATGCCGATCACCCGATCTATTTCCCAGACCTCACCTTCATGATGCAGGTCGCCGCGATACACCCCGCGTCCGAGACCATCATCGAAGCCGGCGTGGTAGCCACCACCTTGTAGATACACCGGGTAAGACAGTGGTTCGATCCGGTACTTTTCGACAATCCCATCGGGTCGCGTCAAACCAACGACGGCACTTTCGAGTCGGGTCGTGGGTCGGCCGTCGAGAACCACGAATGTGGGCGTGTAGTCGAGATCGACATAGGAAAATGGAACACGCTCATCGCCGTAGGGGAATTGACAGTGCGTTTCCAACATCGTGAATGGATGACGTCCTCCTCGATGATGAAACTGCCAAAAAATCGAGCGATCAGGCAGATCGAACCAGCACCATTGACGCAGTCCCGGCGGCGGGGTCGGATTCACCGGGGGTGCGATGACGGTGGTCCGCGGACCACCGGTTTGATTTCCGATACCCCACGAGTGATCTCGTACACCGGTCCACTTCTCGACTTGGATGCGCTGACCCCCGAATTCGATCCACCCGGAGACTTTGCAGGTTTGGTCGTAATTGGTGCGATCGCTATGGAGCCGACCGTTGACGAACACCTGGACGTGATCTTCGAGAAAAGGTGGGCAGACTCCCTCCCAGAGCAAATCGAAGGCTTGTCCGTATTCGTTCACCTCACAAGACAGGCGAACCGTCCGCAAGCCTTCCAGGATTTCCACGGAGATTGGCCCGCAATCGAGATCATCGATACGCGGCCGCAGACGACGCGACCAGCGCATGTTGTGTTGTCGGCCTTCCGAGGACACGCAGGTGAAGGAGTCCACGACATCGTTGTTGAGGTGCAGGCGAAATCCCATGAACCATGCCACCTTGCCGGCGTCGTCGCCCATGGTGAAGTAGTAGCCATCGCTCCAGTGCTGGGAACCGTCGACAACCGAATCAAAGGTGTTTCCGATCTGGTGCCGGGGATATTCATCGAAGCGCGTCAACGAGCGAACCACATCCGCACCTTAGAAGATGAGTACGTGCCCCGTAAGAGGTAAGAATTGAATCACATCTCGACACTTGGGGGTAATGATGATCGCCGACCACACCGGACGGCCACTGGCCGAGCTCCAATCACTCAGTGGTCGTCGCGCCGTGGTGACCGGCGGAGCCAAGGGGATCGGAGCGGCCTCTGCTCGCCGATTGGCCGAATCCGGAGCAGACGTCCTCGTCGCTGATCTAGATGAGTCGGGAGCCACTGAGGTGGCCAATGAATTAATGGCCCAATACGGACATCGAGCCTGTGCGATTCGTTTGGATATTTCGGACACTGCCTCGATCGTGGCCGCAGCCGACTTCTGCGTGGATCGACTTGGGGGCATCGACATCTGGGTCAACAATGCCGGCATCTATCCCACAACTGGTCCTGCCATCGAGGCCGCCGATGATTTCATCGATCGCCTTCTCGAAGTGAATGTGCGCGGCACGTTCGCCGGCGCGCGTGAAGCAGCGCGGCGTATGTCCAAAGGTGGAGTGATTATCAACCTGGCATCCACGACCGGGTTTCGGGCAGCGCCAGGAATCAGTGCCTATGTGGTGACCAAACATGCCGTTGTGGGACTCACCAAATCGTTGGCACTTGAATTCGGACCCCTTGACATTCGCGTCGTCGGGGTAGCGCCAGGCCCGATTGACACCCCGGGAGTACAAGATCAGATGGCCCCGCTCAAGGCTGCAGGTTTGGATGTCGCGGCGACAATGGCACGAAATCCTCTCGGGCGAGCCGGCCAAGCCGATGACGTCGCCCGGGTCGTAGCCTTCCTCGCATCCGACATGGCCGCCTGGATACATGGCGAAATTGTGGTGGTCGATGCCGGATCCTTGGCCGGCTGAAACAAAGTTCGAACCTACATCTAACGTCGATCAGCCCCGGGCCACCGATGGATTGCCGTCCGTCCACATGATGACCAAATCGCGATGCGCAATGCGCCAACCATTCGCGGTGCGCACCAATTGATCTTCGTACCGTCCGGCCACGATGAAATTCGGCGACCGACCAACAGCTTCCCGGACGTGCTGGGCCTGCAGGTAACAACGGCAGGACGCTCGATCTCCCGAGATCACGACCTGATGGTTGGCGATGATGTGCTGGCTGCAATCAAGCGGCTCCAGTGCCCGACGAACACGATCCTTGATGGCGTCGCGTCCCACCAGATCTTCGGTCATGTGAGCCGTGGCATCGGGTAGAAACACTTCGTCGAGGTCATCCCACGAGTGCGTATCCAAGGCCCAGGCGTAACGAATCGTCAGGTCGATGATTGCCGCTCGATCGAGAACATGGGATTCAGGATCCGCTACTTGTTCTACGGACTGGTGACCAAAAGGGATCGAACTCATGGCTCCACGGTAGTCCGAATCAAGACCGCGCGAGACTGTCTCCATGATCCTTGGACACCCGGTACAGATCGCCTATGCCGTGCCATCTAGCGAAAGTCTCAGTTCAGTTGCCGATGAATTTCGCCAACGTACTGGAGCAGGTCCGTTTCTCGTCGTTGAGCACATCAAACTCGAAAGAGTCACTATCGACGGATTTCCGGCGTCCTTCGATCATTCTTCAGCGTATGGTCAGTGGGGATCGGTCATGGTCGAACTCGTCCAGGAGCACACCGTCCCACTCATCGGCCGCACATCGGGGATACATCATCTGGCATTCATGGTCGAATCGTTGGAACCCGCCGTCGATTCGTGTTGTCAACGCGGTTGGCCAGTGATCCTCGATGCCACAACTTTTGGCGGTGTGAGATTCGTCTTCTGCGATGCCCGGGCGACTTTTGGGCACTTTGTCGAACTATACGAACCGACAACAGCCCTCCTGGGCTTCTACGAGCGCGTTCGCAGCCTCGCCGACACACCCAACTAAATTCTCGACTGACGCATAGCCGCTTTCAGTTCGTCTCTTCGCCGCGCAACTCTTCCCACCAACTAGCGATACGCGCTGCGAACCTCTCGGCGTAGAGGCGCGTGAGAGCATTCTCGGCCTGGGAAAGATCTTGCGCATGGGTTGCTACGAGAGGAGAAGCCCCTTCGATCGGATCTACCCACTCGAGACGAAGACCTTCCAGCACCGACCCCAACTGCGGTGACGCAGCTTCATGGTGGTCGCTTGTCTGATGCGCAATGAAGGCCGCGAAATCGACGAAGGAGAGCAACGTGTAATAAGTACGGGGCTCGCTTCCTCGCCAGTACTCGTAACGCAACAGACCTTCCTCGCCGGCGTGACTTGCCTGATACAAGGCTCGTGAGATGTCTTCGAAAGCGCGTTCGTGGCCCTCTTTAACTTTCAAGTGAGCGAGAATTGTGGCCACGGCAACTGCGTTGATCAGCGTGAGAGAATGGTGACGCCAGAAATTCCCGGAGCGCCATAGACGTGGGTGTAGGCGACCTTTGGGTCATTGGGCACTTGGCGCGGTCCAGCATCGCCACGCAATTGGAGAACGTTTTCGTACACCTGGCGCAATCCCGATGCACCGATGGGTTCTCCATTGGCCAAGCACCCTCCGTCGGTGTTGACCGGAAACTTGCCGTTGATCTCTGTCTCTCCGGCCTGGATCATCCATTCCTGTTCACCATGTTCGCAAAAGCCGTTCTCGGCCATGTGCATCACTTCAGCCCCGGTTTCGGTGTCTTGCAACTGAGCGAGATCCACGTCTTCAGGTCCGATACCGGCCATCTCAAAAGCGGCCTTGGACGCGTCGACGGTGGGTCCAGCATTGTGTTCGAGGGCAATGGACGGGGCGAGTACCTCGAAACTGCCAAAGCGACGGCTGCGCACTGCGGCGGCTCGGAGATACACCGGCTTGTCGGTGTAGAGATGAGCCTTATCGGCCCGACAGAGCACGAGAGCAACTCCGCCTTCACCCGGATTGCAGAACATGTACTGAGTGAGTGGATACGACAACATCGGCGAGTTGGCGATTTCCTCTTCGGAAAGTGGTTTGCGACGCCA
>JBJOFA010000108.1:0-5463 GCA_046049015.1 Actinomycetota bacterium
GCGCACTCCTTTCGGGCGGCCGGTCGTGCCCGATGTATAGAACATCGGTCCGCCCAAAAGTTGATCGCTGGGTTCTTCACCTGACCCGCTGGCGAGAAGATCTTCATAACCAATGAATCGTGCGTCTTGTCGTACCCCTGCTCGACTCTCGGTTCCGATGCCAACCACCAATCGCACACCCACTGACCGAGAATCCTGCAAAGCCGAACTCACTTGATCATCAAAGCGTTGGTCAACGAACACTGCTGAAGCGTCGGCATCACTGAACACATAGGCCAATTCATCGGCCACCCAGTGCCAGTTCACGGGCACGTACGTCCATCCTCCGTGGGCACAGGCCTGAGCGATCTCAAACCATTCGCACTGGTTGCCGGCCACGACCGCAACAGTGTCGCCCGCCGTCAGTCCACGGTCGCGCAGGGCATTGATCAATTTGTTGACGCGAATGTCGAGTTCCGACCACGTCACTGAACGTTGGTCGTCGACGAGAGCCTGAACTGTTCCGTGATCTTTGGCTTGCGCCACGGTTAAAAACGCCATGATTCCCTCTTTACCTCACGAATATTGCCGGCATTGACCACCCGAACCGATGCATAACCACGTCAATTATTTCGGGGTACTCCACCCATCTCTGGGTGATTCACGCCGGAACCTCGAGCACGCTCACGGCTCCGGTGTCTCCATCGACTTCGACAATGGCTCCGTCAGGTATGCGTACCGTGGCGTCAGTCGCTGAGACCACACAGGGAAGACCGAGTTCGCGACTGACGATGATGGCATGGCTGATGGCGGCACCGACATTCACCACGACTGCACCGCAGGTCATGAACAACGGCGTCCAAGCCGGGTCGGTGTTCGGGGCGATCAACACATCCCCGGGCTCAAGATTTCCGGGCTCGGTGGGATCAAGGATCACCCGAGCGCGCCCAACATAGCGACCCGTGCAACCAGGGACCCCTTGTACGATCTCGCCGGCACGGGCGCGTGACGCCGTTGACGAGCCCTTCTTTAGATAGCTATCGAGTGGAGGGACCACTCCGTTCTTGATGAAGAACGGAGGCTCCAACTCTTGAATGGCCAACCACTGCCCGAAACGCTCTTTCAGCGTTGATGTGAAACTCGCCGGCGACGCCACAAATTTTTCGAGTTCATGGTCGAGCAGCATGAAGACATGGCGAGGATCTGCGAGATCTCCACTCGCCGCGTGACGTCGACCTAATTCGCGTACTGCCACACGGACTTCATTGACTGCTCTGATGATGTTGGTCTTAGTTCGCTCGCGAATGGCCATCTGTGCCGAGGCCACTATGGCTCCTTCGAACTGACCGGCCAGTTCGGCACCAAGAGGTGCCACCTTGGCTCGAATATCTGCTGTGAGTCTTTCTCGCTCTTCGGCTCTCACTTGCTGGCGTCGACGCGGTGATTCAGCATCGGACTGCAACCGGATTCGATCGATGGCGGCCAAAGCGATCTCTGGTCGCGTTTCCCAAGAATCGGCACTGATCTCCCATTCGTTTGGTCCTCTGGAACCGAAGTCGGCGAGAAATGCATCGAAGTCCGCTAGGAAAGATGTGGCCTCCGCACTCTTCGAGGCGCGAAGTCGATCCAGAAGTCCGGTGACACCGGCATCGAAAGCTGCCGTTAGTTCGGGGGACTGACGCACAGTACGCGAGATTTCCCACATTCGATAGCTGGGCTCGGCGGAGTCCACGTCGCCAATTCCGGCGAGGAGTTTCATTGCTGTCTCGGGCTCACCAAGAGCCGCACACACCGCTCCGAGAATTCCCGGCGCAATGGCCGAGTCCGAACTCGGCGGAGTGTGGCTATCAAACAGCTTGCGCAAAATGGGTTGCAAACTACGAATGCGTGCCACAAGTTCGGCATCGGTGGCTTGCGCGAGATCAGGACGATGACGACGCAGGTCAATGGTCATCTGCTTTTCGGCATCGATTTCGGGTACCGAAGTCGTAGTCATGACCCATCCGAGATGAGCCATGATGCCCTCGACGAGATCAGGTCGATCATCCAGAGGATGCGGCTCGTACGGCGGCACCTCGGGATGGTCGCCAAAAAAAGCCAGATCCAACTGCTCCACTGAGAGCAATGGACTTCGGACTCCTTGCATGCGGACGTTCGACAAGTTGATGTAGAAGTAGCCGGCGAAGAAGCCGGCAACTTCTGGATCCCCGTCGGTGAACTCGTCTGCGGTGTAGTTCCCGCCGCGAATGTATCCGTCTCTCCATCCGAGCAAGATGCCGTTCTCCCAACAGAGCTGCTGACCGAGCGGACTCGCCGCCGATGGCAGAACTTCGCCGGCATTGGCACGGGTGTAGTGCGGCCAACGTTTGCTGGGCGCACGGTCGGTGATCCAACGGCTGTCCATCTCTCCCCCATTTCCACGACTCGCCGTACGACTCGTGAGCGCCCAACATAATCCATCAATGACCGCGTCGCCATCCCGGCGATCAGGTTAAATACGCGGCCTCGCCGTAATCAATAATCGGGTCAGGCCACGAAGCACGAAGGAGTCGCCAAAGGGGAAGTCATTGGAGGCATCGAGTCGGATTTCGTCAAATTGATCGAGGAGACGAGTAACCGCAATTCTCGCTTCGGTGCGGGCGAGTCCTGCTCCCGGGCAGAAGTGCTCCCCATTTCCGAAAGCCAGATGGTCTTTCACGTTGTGTCGGTCCAGATCGACCCGATCAGGCTCGGCGAACTTGCACTCGTCACGATTCGCCGAGGCAAAAACGAGCCACAGGTGATCACCGGCTTTCACGGTGTTGCTTCCGATCTCGACGTCCACCTTGGCTTGGCGGAAGAGTCCGCCAACTGGTGCCTCCAGCCGGAGTAGCTCTTCCACCAAAGTTTCAACAGCTTCAGCATTTCCTCGTACCCGATTCTGTAGATCGGGATCCTCGGCCAGATGACGAATCATGTTGGTGATAAGTGTCGTAGTCGTCTCGTTGCCGGCTACTAGAAATTGCTGCAACATGCCCAATTGCTCGTCGTCAGTGAGAGCCTCGCCGTCGATCTCGGCGTTGGCGATGTCTGACAACAGGTCCTCGCGCGGAACTCGCTTACGCTCGGCGATCTCAGCAAGGAAGTAGTCAGTGAACTCGCGCGTCGAATGCACGAATCCGCGAATCTGTTCCAGTGACGGTGAATGGTTTCCGACAGGCATCACGATGTCATCGGACCAGCGTTTGAAACGCGCCAGTTCGTCGTCGGCAACACCGAGCGCCATGGCAATGATCGTCATTGGTACGCCCACTGCGAAACGATGGACGATGTCGACGGAGTTACCGGCGGCCAAGTCGTCGCGTATATCGGCCAACAGCTGGTCGGTGATCTCGGTGATTGCCGGTTCCAACGCCCGAATGCGGTCGGGTCGAAATGCTGGATTGACCAGGCGTCGCTGGCGGCGATGGTCGGGGGGATCGGCGTTGAGTAGGACTGCCACTCGCCCACGCGACAGACGCTGCATTGATTCGCCCATGCTGGCGTCCTGCATTAGCTCCATCATTCCCTTCATGAGGGCTTCACCAGCGGCTTGAGGGCCAGTCGGGTTCAAACTCGAAAAACGATCAGTGTCGCGCAAGATGGACCGTATGTCGTCGTAGCGGGTGACGATCCAAGCACCGAGTTCGGCATTAAAAGTGGGACCGGATTGTTGGCGCAGGTCGGCAAAAATCGGGTAGGGGCAGGCAATTGCGGCCTGCTCGCGATGAATCAGATCATCGATCGTCGGACCTGCTGGTGCCCCCATGACCGGACTTCCCCTTTCACCGACCGTTGCGGCTCGGACAACAACAAACTAATGCCCAAATCGACTTCTGCGAAACAGCCATCACGAACCCGATACGATCTCGGCAGTTCATCATGGTCACAGTGATCCGAGGAGGGTTCCCATGGCACGAATCGACATTCCAGATGGCGAAGGTCTTGAAGCCCACCGCATGTGGGCCTTGGCGCCCCACATGGGCAAAGGCGTCCATGCCATGAGCGAAGCCGTCTATGTTCAATCGACGTTAAGCATTCGCGAGCGAGAGGTTGCCCGCATGCGAGTGGCCCAGCTCAATCAATGCGTTGTTTGAATGAATACACGCGCTGCATCGGCGATGCGGCAAGGAATGGACGAGGAGTTGTACAACTCGGTCCAGAGTTACTACGACCAACCTGGTTTCACGCCACGCGAACGACTAGCGGCTGAGTACGCCGAGAGATTCGCCATCGATCACACTTCGGTGGACGAAGATCTCTGGAGTCGTCTACGCGAGAACTATTCGGACTCGGAACTTTTGGAGTTGACGGTCACAATTGGCTTTTGCGTCGGACTCGGACGGGCCTTCCAAGTTCTCGATGTAGCCCGAGATTTCGATGTGCTGTGGAGTAAAGAACCCGAGCACGAGCATCCGGAAAACCAATAGAACGCCCCGTGCGTCTGAGTGACCTCAGATCAGACTTGCGGCGCCAAACCCTGGGCCTCGAGTGCAACTCTGGTGTTCAAGAAATCCCCGCTCAAATCAGGTGCTCCCCGATAATGAACCTGCAAGAAACGACGGGTGAACAGCCACGTCTCTCCAACTCGGCGATAGGCGTCGTCATAGTGAGCCAGAAGCAGGCCACGATTCCCATCGGCGGTCAAAAACCGCTCAGAGATAGCCCACCGCCCGATCGCTGAATCACGACCGGATCCTTCGTAAGTGGCATCTCCATTGTGGGTGTGTTGCACCACAGCAGCCATGCCGCCCATTGCTGCGAACCACAACTTCACGATGGCGTCCTTGCCTTCCACCAATCGACCTCCACCAAGGTCCCATACCGCATCATCGGCCCAGCAACTGGCCCACTGTTCTCCGTTGCGATGCACGACGGCATCGCTATAGCAGTTGACGAGGCGCTGAATACCCACGAAGTCGGCGGGGTCGACGGATGCTTTCATGAAAGAGTTCTAGTCCACCGACTCGGCTCCGCAAGATCCGGGGAAGGTCAATGGGCCAAGATGGGTTATGACCAATCACGAGGACATCACGCTTGATTCCTTGACTCTTCTCGATCCCGAGGTTTCCGAATGTCCGTACCCGGCCTACGCCACCCTTCGGGACGAGGCCCCCATTTGGCGCGATAACGCCACTGGAATGTGGGTGATCACTCGCTACGAGGACCTTCGCGCCGTCCTTCTCGACACCGAACGCTTCACTAGCGCTCGCCATCGCGGACGCGTGGATCCGCGCTCGGCCCGACTGCGCAAGATCTATGAGGAAAAGGGCTGGATTCCCGGAGCCACACTTGCCAGTCGCGACGACCCTGAACATCGCGAAATGCGCGGCCTCTTCAATCACGCATTTCGACCGGCCAAAATCATAGAACTGGACCCCTTCATTGAACGGCTCGCTCATCGCCTCATCGACGGATTCATCGAGCGTGAGTCATGTGACTGGGTTCGCCAGTTCGCCATCCCAT
>JBJOFA010000109.1:0-5451 GCA_046049015.1 Actinomycetota bacterium
AATATGGCTCAGATTCACTCTTCATCGACGTCAAACACGTCTTCATCAAGTGTGAATGGAACTCCGGGCTCCGGTGCTGGTCGACGTATCGTAATCACCGGTGCCGGTCGAGGTTTGGGGGCTCAACTAGCTCAACGGGCCGCAGATGCCGGCTACTCGGTAGTGGGCATCGACATGTCGTTCACGGATCTTGAACCAGATTTGGCTGCGGTCATGACCTGTTGTCGCGGGTCGGTCACCGACCCAGAATTCATCCGCCAAGTGTTCAAAGAAGTAGGTCCCGTTGACGTCGTGGTCAACAATGCCGGCATTGTTCGCTTTGGACCATTAGCCGAACTAGCAGTTGAGGATTTCCGCTCCGTGGTTGAGGTGAACTTAGTAGGAACCTTCCTGGTTTCTCAGTGCGCAGCCCAGACTTGGATACATTCCGGGCGCCCTGGGATCATTGTCAATATCACGTCGATGAACGGAGTGGCGGCAGGTCCGAACTCCGGTGCTTATGGTTCCACCAAGGCAGGAGTTGCTCTGATGACCGCACAAATGGCCATCGAATGGGGTCCGCACTCCATTCGAGTCAACGCCGTGGCTCCGGGACTCATCGATGCCGGTATGTCAGAACCCATTTACGCTGACCCCGAAACTCGTCAGGCCCGGGAATCAAAAGTTCCCATTGGGCGTCTCGGAACGGCGGATGATATTGCATCGGTGATTTTGTTCTTGGCCTCTGATGAGTCCCAATACATCCACGGCCAGAACATCGTCGTTGACGGTGGCGTTACTTCGTCGGTAATCGCCCATTTGCCGCGCCCGGCGGCGGTGAACAGTGGCCAAAAAAATGCCGGAGCACCTCGATGAAACGAGCCGTCGTGCTGACCGGCGGGCCCGATTACGCCCACGAATTTTCGTCCACTGGGCCTGAATTGGCAGCAATTGCTCACGAAGTAGGTTTCACGGCTCTCGTTGTGCAACATCCCGACGATCTTGTTGCCGTGCTGTCGGCTTCACTACCGGAAAATCGAACATCTGAGTCTGAACGAGTTGACGTCCTTATCGTTAATGCTCTGCGGTGGAGGATGCTCACTGATCAACATGCCCAATGGCGCGAAATGTGGTCCTACACCTCTAGTGCTGATACTCGTCGAGCAATCAGCGAATTCGTGTCCTGCGGGGGTGGTTTAGTAGGTAACCACACGGCACCGGTTTGCTTTGATGATTGGGCCGAGTGGGGCGACGTGCTTGGTGGAGCATGGAGTTGGGGAGAGTCCGCACACCCCCCTCTCGGTCCGGTCTCCGCTCAGGTAATCGCCCGACATCCGATTACCGATGGGGTCTCCTCGCCGCTCATACTCGACGATGAGGTATACGGGAATCTCCGAATACGACCCAATGTGCAGGTCTTGGCAACGGCCAAACGAACCCCAGATGATGATGATCAACCCATCGTGTGGACTCATACTTATGGTGCAGGGCGGGTTGCTTACTGTTGTTTTGGACACAACACCCAATCCCTGCGACATGTCGGTGTGCGGAAAATCTTGCATCAGGCGATTACGTGGACCGCATCATCACACCCATCAGAAATTCCGCCGACCGAAATTTGAGAACAACTGAAAGCAGTAAATTCATTATGAGAGCTATTGAAGGTATGTCGGTTCTGGTAACTGGTGGTGGATCGGGACTCGGCGAAGGTATCGCTCGCCACTTCACTAACTTGGGAGCGCGCGTCACCATCTCGGGACGGCGAGCCGACAAAGTGCAAGCGGTAGCCACATCGATCGGCGAATCGTGTTACGCGGTTGTTGGCGACGTCACCAATGCCGCTGACCGTCAAGCCATGGTGGAGGCAGCGTTAGCTCACGGTGGCGGCCGGATTGACACTTTGGTGAACAACGCCGGAAATATGTATCGCGGTCCGTTAGCCGAACTCAAGGAAGAGGAACTTCTGGGCATCTTCCATTCCAATGTGGTGGCCGGCGTCATGCTCACCCAAGCCTGTCTGCCCACGTTGACCCAGACTCGAGGTGCGGTGATTTTCATTGGCTCGGTGCACTCGCAACGGGCGTTTCCCGGGGCCTCGCCTTACGCCGCCACGAAGGGAGCCGTCGAAACTTTGACCGGAGTTTTGGCCGCCGAACTCGGTCCCGTTGGGGTGCGGGTGAACTGCATCCGTCCCGGCGGAGTATTTACGGAAATCAATCAGCGCGCTGGTTTATTTGATGATGCCGCAGCACTAGCGCGTCTTGAGGGGTTAGCCCCGGCCCACGCCTTGTTGCGATTGGGAACTCCGCTCGAAATCGCCGAGGGTGTCGAGTATCTGGCCCGGGCGGAATGGACCACGGGGTCGATTTTAACCGTGGACGGAGGCCTAGCCCTCGGAGTTACCAATGCTTAATGCTTTAGTAACTAATCTCTCTCCTACCCCACAATCATTTCTTGGGCGCGAAAGGGTGCCAAAAACGTATGTCTGGTGAACCAAGCATCATCACAATTGCAACTTTTGACGAGGCCAAGGATACGTATCGGCAAAAAGACCTTCGTCAGGCCTTATACGACGCCGGTGAAGTCATCATGGGCGACGTCTTAGTGAATCTTCATGGAGCCGAGCACCGTGATCGTCGACGTCTCGAGAACCGACTCTTTAGACGCGAAACCTTTGAGCTCTACGAGCGAACATTGTTCCCTCCAATCATCGCCGACACCCTGCGCCCACACCTGGCTGCTGGCAAGGCTGAACTTGTCGATCTCGGTCATCAGATGATGATGAATCTGGCCGCCAGTACCGCCGGGGTTGATCGACCACTCGGAACACCCGAGGAGACTCATCGCCTCTACGACTACTTGATGCGCTTCATCGAAGGCGCAACGTTGGCTCACTTCACCGGAGACCGTGAAGCCAAACGATCAGAAGTTGCCGCCAAGTTGGCGGAATTCGACGAAGAGTTCATTCGTCCGTCTTTGAAACGTCGCTCTGCTCTGGCTGAAGCAGGTCAGGATCTCCCCAAAGACGTCATGAGTATTCTCTTGGCCAACGAAGATCAATTACATCTCCCCCACGATGCTCTCGTTCGTGAGGTCGCGTTCTATCTCTTGGCTGGGGCCCACACTTCGGCCACCGCGTTTACTCGCGTTATTCACAATATTTTCAAGTGGATTGAAATGCATCCCGAAGATGCCGACCTGGTGAAAACGGATGCTTCTTTCGTTCAACGCTGCACCCATGAAACCATTCGGCTTCAGCCTTCAAGCCCGGTAGCGATGCGTTGGGCGCTGAGCGATATCACCTTGAAATCTGGACGCCAGATCCCTCAGGGATCCAAAGTGGTGATCGATCTTCTGGCGGTAAACCGCGATCCGGCGATTTTCGGCGCCGATGCCGAGGAATTCAATCCTCGACGTTCAACTCCCGATGGAGTCTCGCTCTATGGCCTGTCATTCGGTTCAGGAATGCATGCATGTATCGGACAAGACCTTGCAGCCGGTCTGACGATGGCAGCCCAGGTGGACGATGAGCACATGTTCGGACTGGTTCCCTGTGCTGTTCAAGCTCTTTTTGATCACGGCGCCCGACCGGATCCCGCAAATCCGCCAGAGATGGACGAGTCCACCACTCGTCCTTACTTCGGACGGTATCCAGTCATTTTCACTGGCTAAAGGCTTTTTGCAAAACCCCATAGGCCGATGCAGTCAGCGCCAGCATCCGATCATGGGGATCGAGTTGCAACAATTCATCGCTTTGAACTTCAATGCTGAATGTCGTGTCGGCTGGGATAACCGACAACAAGTCCGCCAGAGGTAGCACCCCGTGACCCGGGAGAAGTCTTCCGTGGCGTGCCTCCTGAATCAGCGAGGTCCTGTTCAAGGGCGAGGCCTCGGGTGCGTCGCAGATCTGCACCCAGCCAAGAACGCCATCGGCCACGATTTGGGCCAAATCTTCAACGGAAGCTCCGATGCGGGTGTGGTGTAAAACATCGACCACCAAACGACACCCAGAGGCTTGGGCCAGACGCCGCGCCATATCTACCGAATGGGGCATGGTCCACGCCATGTACTCAAGCCCCACCCCAACGCCATGGTCGCGAGCCACATCGACGATGCGTCGCAACTCATCTTCTACGACCTCACCATCGTCTACGTCACCGACCACCAAAATATTCTGCGCCCCGATAGCGGCGGCCATTTCGATGAGAGCATCAACAGAATCAAATTGTGAGCCGAGTGGTGACCCGATGCGGTAGACCTCCACGTCGTTGATGGTAAGTCCTTTGGCTTCAACGACACGTCGTAATTCCTCCCATCGACTTCGATCCACAGCCTGTTCGCCCGTGACCCGCAAGCCGATTCCTTGAAGATGCGACGACGAGGAACACAGTTCAATCAATTCTTCAGCCGAGAGATCGAGAAAGGAGCCCGCAGCCATACAGAGCTTCGGACGAAATACTCCGACATCGAAGGCTGGTGCAGAAATTCGGAGATGCTCAGTCATGTTGGGTCTGGTATTACCACTGTGTGAGAATTATCAAACACGCCCCAGGAGACTAAGGGCCAATCAAGCCCATTCAGGTCATGAGAATAAAGAGGAGAAGATCTTGATCGATGTCCACGCCCACGTAGTGCTCGGTGGAGTGATGGGTTGTGCCGGCCACTACGGACCCGAATTAGGCACCGGATCCGAAGGGAGACCACGTTTTCGCGTGGGCGATTACGTCTTAGATGGCGTGAATTACGCCGACTCTCCATTTATGAACGTGGACCTACGCCTGGCATTGAACGATCATCTCGGCATTGACCTCCAGATTCTCTCCCCAAATCCCCTGACCTATTTCCATCACATCGAACCCGATATTGCCGCCAACTTTTGCCGTTGGCACAACGACGAGCTAGCCGCCATGAGTGCTACTCACCCCGACCGCCTTCGGGGTTTTGCGCAGCTCCCTATGCAAGACATTCCAGCAGCCATCGAAGAACTTCGTCGCTCTGTTGAAAAGCACGGTTTGCTGGGGGCCTACATCGGCACCGATTTTGGGATGACCTTTGATGATGAGAAGTTGGATCCGTTCTGGGAAACCGCCGTGGACCTTGACGTTCCGGTTTTTATCCATCCTGCACCTTGGGGAATCGATGGTCCATTACGCGACGAGCGCATCCGTCGCTACGACCTCGACCTCTCGGTCGGTTTCATGTACGAAGAAACCGTGGCGATCTGTCATTTGCTATACGGAAGAGTTCTTGAACGTCACCCTCAACTTGACATCTGTCTTTCCCATGGTGGTGGGGCGGCCGCCTTTATGGCCGGAAGGCTTGAGCACCAAGGGCGAACCCGACCATGGGCTCGCGCCAATCCAATCGACTTCACCGACGGCTTGCGTCGATTGTGGTTTGATCAACACGTTCATGATGACCAATCGCTTGACTTGCTGGAGAATCGAGTTGGACGCGATCGCCTCGTGGTTG